>DASPGQ010000036.1 GCA_035620555.1 Vicinamibacteria bacterium | reverse complement strand
AGTTGCAGGAGAGGATCTGCAGTGTCGTGAACACGACGACGCCGGCGAGCTGGAGCCGCCCGCCGTCTCGCAGGAAGCGGTTCAGACTCCAGAAGACGAAGGGGAACCACTGGAGCGTCAGAAGCTGCAGCTGGAGCAGATGCCCGAATCGGTAAGGCGCGGCGAGGTAGATGGTTCCCGCAATCAGGGCCGCCCATTTGTCGCCGGCGAGATCCCGGGCGAGAAGATACATGCCCAGTCCGGAAAGGACGAACGACGAAAGCATCGCGAAGTTGTACCCGAGGACGAGATTGCCGGTCATCAGGTACACGGGCGCGGCGAGAAGCGTGATCCCGAAGAGGTGCTCGGAATAAGCGAGGGTGTCTGGACGGGGAGCAAAGATGTTCGCGTCGAAAAGCGAGAGCGGATCGGTCGTGAGAATGTGAAAGCTCCAGCCGAGGGTCCAGGCGTTCAGAAGCGCATCGGCCCCATGGCTCAAACCCGATGTCATCCGGGGCAAGAGCGGCCATGTGAGCCAGACCGCGAGGAGCGTGAAGGTGACACAGGCGATCGCCGTCCACCCTCGCTCCTTCATCTCGCTCGTAACGACACCTCGATGTCCTGCCGGCGGTAGAGACACGTCCCATTCACGTCTTCGCAGACGTAGTAGAGAGCGTAGGCGGGAATCCGCGTCGTGCCCGAGAAACCGGTCGGGGTCTCGACCTCGAACTCGACCCGCCGGACCTCCTGGCTCACCGCCTCCGGTGGAACGGCAATCCGGTGGAGGCATTGATCCACCCCGAACGCCTCGACGGGGCTCACCCAGACAAGAAGATCGTCGACCTCGTTGTTCCAGTGCGCTTTGACGCTCGAGTCCGGCCGCATGACGACGTGGACCCGCGCCGTCTCTCCCGGCGCGACCTTCGGCGGCACGGTCACTGTCTCGATCCGGATCAGCGGCTTCTCGTCGCGGAGGATCCGTCCCCCCGGATCCGGCTCCGCGAGGGGCTCCTTCGCTTTCTCGAAACGCTCGACGGGCTCCGCGTACTCTGCCCCGGCCGGCTCTATGGAGAGTGGCACGGGTGTTTCTCCTCGGGAGGCAATCGTGCGTCTCGCTTCGAGAACCCAGTCGTAAAAAGGATAGGGTTTGTCGAGCCTCGGGCCGTACTGCTGGATGCGTCGCCTGACAATGTACTGGTTGGGGTCGAGCTCGAGGGCTCTGGCCCAGCTCTCCACCGCTCGGGCGAAATCGCCATCACGCCGACGACCGGAGTCGTAACGGCTCCGGTAGGCAACGCCTAGGCGAAACGACTGGCTCATGCTCGGGGATCTCCCGGCGAGGCGTTCTATGGCCTCATCGAGCGCGGACTCGCCTCTCCAGAGCAAGAGATGCTCGGCCGAGCCCGCCTCCGCCCGGAGCACTGCGGGTCTCGCTTCGACGGGCGGATAATCCGATTCGAGGAAGGCTTCCAGGTCGGCGTCCGTGGGCCGTTCGTATCGGACGACCCCGTGCTCGTCGACGAGGTAAGTGAGTGGCACGGCCTTCACTCCGAGCAAGTTCATGGAATCGAGGAGCAAGGGCCACTCCATGTTCTTCCACTGCATGAAGAGGCGGGTGCGGTCGGAGTGCTGCTCCTCGACGATACCGACGAGCTGGAGCCTGCCGCTGTCCTGGAGCGACTTGGTCTTCTCGTGCCACCCGGGCACGTGCCTGCGGCAACCCGCTCACCAGGATGCCCAGACGTGCAGCATCACCCGCTTGCCGCGGAAATCCGAGAGCGACAGGGGGCTTCCGTCCGACAACGACGGAAGCGTCAGCTCAGGCACCGGCTCACCGACGCGAAACGGCGAGGCTTGTGTGGCGGAGACGGCCATCAGTAGGAAGACCAAAGCGAAGCTCGTTCGACGCATGGCGAAGGGTACCGTGCCGAACCGTCGCCAGGCAAAGCGCCTCGCCTTGTGGAAAACGTCGCGAGAGATCCCATAGACTTCGACGCCCATGCGCCGCAAGAAAGACACGACTCTCCCGAGGCAGCGTGGCCTTCGTTGATCCTCGCGGGGGAGCTGGCGGGCCTGGGAACGGCGGCGCTCTTCTCGGCGTCGGCGGTGCTCTTCACGCTCGCTTCACGCCGCGTCGGCTCGGCGCGGGTCAACCGCTTCCGGCTTCTCGTGGCACTGCTCATCGCTTGTACGGTGCACTGGGTGACTCGCGGCCAGCCCGCACCGTGGGAGCTTTCTCGGAGCACCTGGATGTGGCTCGCGATCTCCGGCGTCATCGGTCTCGCGGTCGGCGACGATCTGCTCTTCCGCGCCTACGTTCGCATCGGCCCGGCGCTCTCCATGCTCGTGTTCACGCTTTCCCCGGTGATCGCCGCGCTCGCCAGCACGATCGTTCTCGGAGAGCTCCTCTTGGCACGAGAATGGGCGGGTATCGTCGTCACCGTTTCCGGCGTTGCCTCTGTCGTCTCCCAGCGGAGACGTATCGATGTACCGGGCGAGAAACGCTCCTATGTGGCCGGGCTCTTGTTCGCCTTCGGAGGGGCGGCCGGACAGGCATTCGGATTGATTACCGCCAAGCTCGGGCTCATCGAAGGCGCATCGGCGCAGTCGGGAAACGTGATTCGACTCCTCGCGGCCACCGCATCCGCCTGGATCGCTTCCGCGATCCTCGGCCGTGTGGGAGATACGTTACGCGCCTTCCGCGAGGATGGACGGGCAAGCCGGGAAGTCGTCGTTGGGGCGGTCGTCGGCCCCGTGGCCGGCGTGTGGCTTTCGCTCGTCGCCATCGATCTCGCACCCGTCGGTGTCGCTTCGACGCTCATGAGCGTCACCCCGCTGTTTCTGCTGCCCATCGCACGATTGGTCTTCCACGAGCCGGTGACGACACGTGCCGTGCTTGGCACGGTCGTGGCGCTCGCGGGCGTCGCGCTGTTGCTGTGGTGACGCGCGGAGGCACCGCGGCGTTCCTGTTCAAGTAATCGCCCGGCGAAGATCTGCTCGCCGCCATTCGCCACGCCTCGCAGGGCCGCGTCTACCTCACGCCCCCGCGCCCTGACGAGGAATGTCATAGCACGCACGGAGGGCTCCTCAAGCGCTTCGGGGGCGAGATCTTTGTGGCCAGATCAATGTGGCCGTCAAGGAATCAAAGGCCAATTGGCCGGAGCCGCTGAGGGCGCCGAAGGGCGCGTCCAATCGGTCGCGGTCCTGGACATTCCGGCGACTCGTTGAAACCGAGCTTTGCGCTTCCTGTGCACCTGGCCGCGCTCGTAAATGTGTCGACCTGCTATGACCTCATGTCGAAGTGACGTCTGACCGCGCCAGTCCCGACGAACTGCGACAGCAAGCGAAAGTTCCGTCGCTCATACCGAATCTTTCCAGCAACGATGGCAGGGTGCACCTTGAGCGCATTCGCGAGGTTGATGACGGACATGGCCGTGGGGTTCTCACGAACAGCACTTGACTCCCAGAGCGCCCGAGGAACCAAAGCTTCTTCGGCCCATTCGTCGGCCTGGTTCTCCTGCGGATCGTCAGGCGAACCTTCCACTGCACGAAGGGATAGATCGTCCACGAAGGCTCCCTGGCCGTCGATGTCCATGTGCCGTCCGACGTGTGCGAGCTCGTGCAGCAGGCAGAACCAGAAGTAATCGAGCCTATCAAAACGCAGCGTCAGACCGATCACCGGGGTTCCGTCGCCAAGCTTGAGAGCCGCGCCATCGAGGTAGGTTTTGGGAAGATGCCGAACGATGACGAGGGGAATGCCGTGTCTCGCGAGGAGCTCCTTCGCCAGGCGCGGCCCATCTTCCAGCCAACTGAGTTGAGCGAGCTGGCGAAGAAACTCAAGCGTGATCGTTCCTGGGCGATACGCGGCCGATGGTCGCTCCTTGTTGGCGTCGGCAAGTACTTTCCAGCACCAGGCCTTGAGTGCATAAGAGTCCGTCTTCGCGTTGGTCCGCGCCTGAGGGCTCTTTCGGTAGAGTGCTGCTCGGGCGACGGTCGGTCCGCCAGCCTCTCGGATCAGATCGCGAACCAACTCCTCCGCGCGTGCGTCGAGGTTCCGAACTGCCCGAATCCAGCCCATCTTTGCCATGGCCTTGAGTGGGAAGCGATCCCACGCCAGCGTCTCGAGCTCGGTGTCGAATTGCGCGCTGGGCGGCTGCAGGAGCACCTCGGCCGGGATCCCGAGATGCTTGTGGAGGGAGCGAGCCATCGGCATCGTGAGCGACCGCTTCCGGGATAGCACTTCCGATACCTTGGCTCGGCTTCCGAGGAACGGGATCAAGTCTCTCGGCGTGAGACCTGCTTGCTCCAAACGAAACTCGATCGCCGCGACCGGACTCGGAAACCCCATCGGGACGTGCTTCTCTTCGTAGTGCTCGACGAGGTCTGCCAAGACATCCAGTTCTTCGCCTTCAGGCGTACCGGGCTCGGCATCCATGAGCGTTTCGATGCGAGCGAGTGCAGTGTTGTAGTCCGCTTCACTCCGAATCGCTTTGATCCTGCCCATGTTCATATCTCCTCGACGTTGATCCGGTCATATTCCGTGTGAGTGCCAACGAAGCGAATGAAGACGAGCCGAGCGCCGTAGTTGATCTTCACGACTAGACGGTACTTGTTTCCCCTGATGTTGAATACCACACGGTTGTCCGCCACGACGCTGGCACTCCGGTATTTTTCCTTGACCTTTGCTGGGGTGTCCCAGTCCTCCTGCTCGACTTCACGATACCAAGCTAAGAGAGGTTCTTCGGCGTCTCGATGTCGCTCCCAGAAGTCGCATAGAGCTTTATTGGCGATGATCCGCATCTGGAGAAACGACTCGGATCCCTAAATACGTGGATGTATTATGCTCCCAAAATGAACTGTCGTCAACCACACGTCTTTACATTCTGACTATAAATGACTTACGGACAGAAGAAGAGCCCGTGAACGCAGCTCGAACAATGATGGGCTACCGCACGCAACCCAAATCGACCGAATTGCGAAAGAAGGCGCGATCTTCACCGACCATTGACTCTGCCGCTCACCGGATCGACTCCGGCTGTTCGACCTTCAAGGTGTGAAACGTCGTGATTCTCCTGATACTCGTGCCAAATACGATTCGCCTCGGCGAGTTCCGTGTCTGACCAAGTTGTCTCCATATCACCGCCGCTTCTTCACGGATAATTACCTTGGATAGAACCTGCGCGCTGAGGCGCTGTCAGACCACAGATAGGCTCTACAGGAGCTTGTTATAGACACTGTTTCGCGTAGAGGTCGACGAGTTTGTCCTCATTGGAGAGCCGGCGGTACATCGGTTCCTGAAGATGGAGCCGGCTGGGAAAGCCTGCTTTCGGGCCGCTACTGAAACCCCAGCTTTTTCAATACGACGTCAAAACGGGCGTCGTCCCTCAGTGGGTCCAAGAACGAGTCGATTTTCGCGAGGGCGACGGTGATCGAATGCTCGGACACGGCGCGATCGAGTCAGTCGAATGCGGCGTCGATCTCACCGAGGGCGGCATGCGCGCATGCGAGGTAGTAAGGATCCACGTACGCGGATTCCGCAAACGAGCTCAACGTGTCGAAAATGTCCTGAGCCTTCCCACGCTCACCGCAGCGTACGTAGATATATGGCGCGTAGTCGAGAATCTCCGGATTAGCCGGCTGCTCGAGCGCCGACCGACACGTGTCCAGTGCTTTCTCCACCTCGCGTCCTGGATCACGGGGACGCCCGTGCTCGGGGGCGCGGGACTTCAGTTCATTCTCCATTCGTCCCTCAACCAGTTCATGGTCTTTGACGATCCGAGCTATGACCCAATCGGCTACTTATTGATGACAGCGCCCGCCCAGATTCACCTTGATGCGCTGGCCTTGGAAAAACTGGACCCGCCAAAACCAGATCTCACCCGGTTCAAGAGAAGGGGCGGCGAGCTGATTCTCTATCATGGCTGGACCGACCCGTCGCTCGCCCCCAAGCACACGATCCGCTACTTCGACGACATCGAAGAGCACACGGCGGGTCGGCGCGACGCGTTCGCGCGTCTTTTCATGATCCCCGGGATGGCGCACTGCGAGTTCGGTCCTGGCGCACAAATCTTCGATGGCATCGGAGCAATCCGGCGCTGGGTTGAGCAGGGGCGCAAGCCCGACGCTCTGCTGGCGGTCGATTTAACCGGAACCCTCAGCCGACCACTCTGTAAGTACCCGACCGAGCCGGTGTACCTCGGTGGTGATCCGGCCAAAGCTTCGAGCTACGACTGCCGCTGACGCGCGTCGCAGCGGGAACAGATCTCGAGAGAGGATATCGTGCGCCGTCGACGCAGGTGGAGTCGATTACCACTTCACGCGGGCCATTGTAACGGAAGCGATCATCGCTCAGCCTCTCCGGGCGCTCGGCCGCGCCGTCGCCGCGGGGTAAATGCCTGGACGGCGGAACGTTTTCCGGTGTAGACTGACTCAAGACCAGATCTGGTCTGGTTCGACGAACATGGTCATCAACACTGTCTCGGAAGCCAAGGCGAGCCTTTCGGAACTCATCGAAAAAGCGTCCAAGGGAGAGGAAATCATCATTTGTCGGGCCGGGAAGCCCGTAGCGGTCCTTCGAGCCTACCGGAAGGCGGAACGACCTCGCGAGCCGGGAGCGCTTCGGGGAAAGATCCGTATCGCTCCCGATTTCGACGAGCTTCCGGATGACATCGCCGAGGCACTCGGGGCGAAGCCCAGGTGAATCTGCTCCTGGATACGCACGCCCTTCTGTGGTGGCTGGCGGATTCCGCCGAGTTGGGCGACAACGCGCGGGATGCGATACGCGACCCGTCGCGGGTCGTCTACTTCAGCGCGGTGAACGTCTGGGAGATCGTCATCAAGAGAGCTCTCGGAAAGCTCGCCGTGCCGCGGCGATTTTCTCGCGTTTTGGATGAACAACCGTTCGAGCGACTGGCGATGACGGTCGAGCACGCCTTCAAAGTAGGCGATCTCCCGATGCACCATCGGGACCCCTTCGATCGTTTGCTGATCGCGCAGTGCTTCGTGGAGGGACTGACGCTCGTGACCCATGACGGAGACATCGCGAAGTACGAGGTCCCCATCCTTCTCACCTAATGGGGCCACTCCCTTCCAATGTCATCATGTTCGGCGGACTCCATATCGTCGTGGTTTTCTGGACACTCCGAGGAGTCAGTCGAAACCAGGTTTTCCGGTAGAACCGGCGTCTGGGGTCCTCGAGCCCTCTTGCTCCAGTGAGGCGATTTCTCGAAGCGACGGCGCCAGGAATCAGCGAATTTGCCATCCGTTCACTGGCCCGCCGTGGAAGAAGGCCTCCGGCGTGACGACGCCGTCTCGCTTGAAGATCATCCCGTCCTTCATCACGAAACGCACGTCGCGTAGCGCGTCGACGTCCTCGAGCGGGTTGCCGGAAACGGCGATGATGTCCGCGGCGAGGCCGGGCTCTATCGGACCACGCTCGTCAATGACCTCGGCGCACTCGTAGCCGTTGAAGGTCATGATCTTGAGAATCTCTGCGGCAGGAATTCCCGCTGCTTTCCACGTTTTTAGAAAGTCGATCACCACCTCACCGCGGGTCATCCCCGGGACATAGTAATCCGCGTCCGTCGAGAACGTGAGCTTGACGCCGTTCTCGTACGCGTTCTTCAGCCCCGCCACGGTCCGGTCGAAAGCCTCCTGGCTTCCGCGGTACTCGGTGTAGGGTGTCTCCGTGCCCGCGCGCCAGATACCCTTCTCCGCCATCATCTTGTGAAGCTCGTCATCGAGAGCTCGAGAGTGGGCGAGCGACCAGAGCCCCGACTCGATCGCGCGCCGGGCGCCTTCCCGGGTCTGGACGTGCCCCTCGACCTTGAGTCCGGCTCGAGCCGCCTCGCGAACGAAGAGCTTCATCTCGTCGACGCTGTAGCCATAGGGCTTGGCGTCGACCATGATCTTGATGACCTTGGCGCCGAAGAGAACGTTTTGTCGAACCGCTTTGATGATCTCGTCCGTGGTGTCGGCGTCGAGGTACTCGGGATAGACGATTCCGTGGTCCAGGGCCATCTCCGGTGTGGGCCAGTACTGCCCGCCCATGCCTCCGATGATCAACCCGGAGTTGATGATGGTGGGTCCGGGCACCCAGCCTTGCTCGATGGCCACCCGCAACGCCGTATCGGCATAGTTTCCCGCGTTTCCCATGTCGCGTACGACGGTGAAGCCCGAAGAAAGCATTTGAATTCCATTGGACACCGCCTGAATGGCGCGCAGAGGCGTGGAGTCGGAGATATACGTGTAGTAATAGACGTCGCTCTCCGGCTCCTTCTTATAGGTCAGCGCGAGGTGGTTGTGTGTATCGACCAGTCCGGGAAGAACGCTCAGCTCGGACAGGTCGACGACGGCTGCTCCGGCCGGAATCGTGATGTCGCCGACGGCAGCGATCGTCCCGTCTTCCACGAGAATGACCTGGTTCATCGACGCCGTTCCCGTAGCGGGGTCGATGAGGCGCCCCGCGCGGAGGGCAATCGTTTGAGCGTCGAGTCTCGCAGTGAGAACTACGGCAAGCAAAAGAAACGATGTCGTACGCATGGGCGGAAGGGTAGCACAGGGGTGGTATGCTCTTCGGCGATTCGGGAGGGTGGTTCATGACGGTGCTTTTGAGTTTCTTCATTACCGCGGCTGCCGCGCTACAAGAGCCGGAGCCCGCATCGCTCGTCGTCCAGCCGAGCGAGCTGACGCTTCGCGTGGGTGAGAGCGCGAAGCTCGAGGCCACGGTCAAGGACTCCGATGGAAACGTCCTCGACCGGCGGGTTCTCTTCCTGCCGCTGTACGGTCAATACTGGAACCTCGAGGAGCGTACCTGGGGCTTCAATCTCTTCCGGGTGAGGCCTGACGGAACCGTATCGGCGTCACGCCCCGGAAGCTACAAGATCATGGTGCGCGTCCCAAAAGACCCCGACGCGAGTGGGCTCGAGGACGAAGCCTTTCTCCAGCAGGAGATCCCGCTTACGGTCATGCGGCCGCCGGTGGAACGGGTGGAGCTGGTCGACCCACCCCAGCGCTTCTACGAGGGCACGATCGTCCGCCTCTCGACCCGCATCACCGACACGATCGGTGACCTGCGCACCGATTTGACCCCGCGCTTCGAGTCATCGGCGCCCGACATCGCGCGTATCGATTCCATGGGCTATCTGCACCCGGTAAGACCGGGGAGCGTCGTCGTTTCCGCGACCGCGGAGACGAAGAGCGCGAGCCTCGCGATCGAGGTCGCCGACAACCCGGTTGCCGAGCTCGCCATCGAATCCTCTGCCGCGCGGGCACGCACGGGGGACGTACTCCACTTCACTACGAAATTGAAGGATGGCGGCGGGCGCCCGATCGAGGATGTCCCGGTCGTGTTCAGCTTTCACGCCCGCACCAACCCGCTGGCGTCAGGGGGCCCGAGCTCCGGCCTCATCGACCAGAAAGGTCGTTTCGTCGCCGACCTTCCGGGCGAATACTCGATCGTCGCGACGTCCGGCTCGCACGTGGACATGCAGACGGTCACGATCGAGCCCCGTGACGTCCAGCGAAAAGTGGAGCTGGTCGGCCACGGGCGCGTGAGCGACCGCGCCACCTCGGACCTCTGGGTGTGGCAGGGGGCGGACGGACGCGATTACGCGATCACCGGGACGCACAGCGCTTCGGGTCACGCCTACATCTGGGACGTCACCGACCCGAGCCGGATGGAGATCATCGACACCGTTCACGTCGACGCCCGCACGGTGAACGACGTCAAGATCTCCGAGGACGGTCGCATCGCCGTGATCAGCCGCGAGGGGGCGTCGAATCGGCGAAACGGCATCGTGATTCTCGATGTTTCCGAACCCACGGTGGGCGTCCGGATCCTGTCTCGGTACGATGACGAGCTCACCGGCGGAGTGCACAACGTCTACATCCACGACAACCACGTTTACGCGCTCTCGGCCGGACAGCGCTACGATGTCATCAGCATCGAAGACCCCAAGAATCCGCATCGCGTTGGAAAGTTCGAGCTCCCGAATCCCGACCGATCGATCCACGACGTCGTCGTCCAGAACGGGATCGCTTATTCCGCCAACTGGAACGACGGCGTCGTCGTCGTGGACGTTGGCGGAGGCGGCCGGGGTGGCTCACCTCGGAATCCCGTGATGCTCGGGAGCTTCCCCTTTCCCACTGGATGGAACCACGCCGTCTACCCCTACCGCAGCCAATCGACGGGCAAGTTCTATATCTTTGCCGGAGACGAGGCGGCCCGCACCGGGCGGTTCAGCCCCGAGCCCGAGATGGGGAGCGGGACGCCCGGCTACGAAGGTGAGTCCGCGCGGTGGCGGGGCTGGATCCACATCCTCGCCTGGGAAGATGGAGAAGAGCCCGAGCTCGTCGCCCGATACGAGGTTCCCGAGGCGGGCAGCCACAACATCTGGGTCGAGGACGATGTCATGTACGTCGCCTTCTATAACGGCGGGCTCCGGATCGTCGACGTGTCGGGAGAGCTCCTCGGAAACCTGTACCGGCAGCAGCGCGAGATCGCCCACTTCCTCCCCTTCGACCCCGAAGGGTTCGTCCCCAACTCACCTCAAGTGTGGGGCGCTCAGCCGCACAAAGGCGTCATCTTCTTTTCCGACTACAACTCCGGCCTGTGGGCGGTTCGGCTGGCGGAGTCGAAGCAAGCCCACACGGCCACGGAGCCCTAACGCGCTGAAACTCCGGCACAACCCGATGACAGCAAATTCCGTCCAAACTCCCGAGGAGTGTTTCGTCGATGATCGGGAAGGAATTGAAGCTGGCAGCGCGATCCCTCGTTCGCAGCTCGGGTTTCACCGTAGTGGCCGTCTTGACCCTGGCCCTGGGAATCGGTGCGAGCACCGCGATCTTCACGGTGGTTCGGAGCGTGCTCCTGGAGGCGCTTCCGTATGATGAGCCGGACGAACTGGTAAGGTTCTGGACTTACTGGGACGACTATCCTCGCGGATCGATCAGCGAGCCGGAATATTTCGACTATCTCGACCAGAATCAGGTCTTCCGCCACATCGCCATCTATCGGGGCCGGAGCTCGAACCTCTCCGTCGGAAACGGCGACCCGGAAAGGGTATTGATTTGCGATGCCACGGGGCAGTTCTTCCCTCTCCTCGGCGTCCCCTCTCTTCTGGGCCGAACGTTGGGGCCGGACGACGACGAGCCCAGCTCCGCTCGCGTCGCCGTCGCGAGTTTTGGCCTCTGGCAGCGGAGCCTGGGAGGGGACGCTGCGGCCGTTGGGCGAACGATCCACATCGAAGGCGAAGCACATACTCTCGTCGGAATCATGCCCCCCGATTTCTCCTACCCGAACCATCAAACCGAGCTTTGGAGAGCGACGCGCCTCGACCGTGCGAAGCTCGGAAGCCGCGGTAACCACGGCTACAACGGAATTGCGCGGTTGGGGCAGAGCGTCACCGTCGAGCAAGCCCAGAGCGACGTGTCGGCCATCGCCCGGCGACTGCAGGAGCAATTTCCCGACAACTATCCCGAAGACAGCGGTTTCGGGCTGATCCTCGTTCCGTTGTTCGAGCACACGGTCGGTTCCGTGCGACCGGCCCTGCTGGTCCTGCTCGCCGCCGTGGGCTTAGTACTGCTCATCGCCTGCGCCAACGTGGCCAACCTGACGCTCGTGCGCGCCGCGGCAAAAGAGAAGGAGATGGCGCTACGTGCGGCGCTCGGCGCCGGTCGGATCCGACTCGTCGCCGGCTCGCTGGCGGAGAGCTCGATTCTGGCTGGTGCGGGAATGATGCTCGGGATCGCCGTGGCGTTCGGATGCGTGCGCGCCGTTATGGTCCTCGGCCCGGATGCCTTACCACGTCTCGAAAGTGCGCGCATCGACGGGCCGGTGCTCGGCTTCTCGCTCCTGATTTCGGCAGTGACGGTCTTGCTGTTCGGATTGGCGCCATCGTTGCGGGTCACGCGGCTTGCCTCGCGGCTCCGGGAGAGCGGGCGCAGCACGATGGGGCGCGAGTCTCAGCGCCTGCGAGCGACACTGGTGGTCGTTCAGATCGCGCTCGCCGTCGTCCTGCTCATTGGAGCGGGGCTCCTGGTGCGAACCTTCGAGAATCTGCTCCAGGTGGATCCCGGTTTTCGGACCGAGCAGGTCCTCACCATGGAGATGACTCTCGGAGAGGATGGCTACCCGGACGGCGAACGGCGAGCGCAGTTCTTCGGCGAGCTCGTCGATGCCCTGCAGAGCCTGCCGGGAGTGGTCGCGGCCGGCGCGATCTCGAACCCTCCGTTGAGCGGGTGGAGCAACGACCAATCCGTAGAGGTAGAAGGCTTCGACCCACCGAGCGGCTTCAACGTCTTCGACGAGGTGCGCCTCGTCGCCGGACGCTATTTCGAGACGCTGCGAATCCCCCTGCTCCAGGGGGAGACCTTCACCGGCTTAGAAACGCGCGATGGGCCTCCGGTCGTCATCGTGAGCGAGTCGCTCGCCAGAAAATACTGGGGCGACGCGAGTCCCCTCGGGAAAAGGTTGCGACTCGAGGACGACGAGCCATGGAAGACAGTGGTAGGGGTCGTGGGCGACATCCGTCACCAGGGCCTCTCCGAGCCCATTCGACCCACGTACTACGTGCCGCACGCCCAGCGTCCCTGGCGAGGGATGACGATTTCCCTTCGATCGACCGGGGAGGCAGAAGCGGTCGCTCGCGCGGCAAGGGCGACGGCGGCCCGGATCGATCGGTCGCAACCCGTATACAACGTTCGTTCGATGAGCGAGCTCGTGTCCGACAACGTCGCGAGACCGCGGTTCAATACGCTCCTCCTATCGGCGTTCGCCGTCGTCGCAGTGTCGATGGCGGCGATCGGGATCTACGGTGTTCTCGCTTATTCGGTGGGACAGAGAACTCAGGAGATCGGAATTCGGATGGCCCTCGGCGCGTCCCAGAGGAAGATCCCGTGGCTCGTGGCGCGCCAAGGCGCGGTGCTCGTGATTCTCGGAATGGGGCTCGGTCTGGCTCTTGCCGCAACGCTGTCCCGGCTCTTGTCGAGCCTGCTCTTCGCCGTCAGCGAGCGCGACCCCCTGACGTTCGTGGCGGCTCCGGTTGTGTTGGCCGCGGTGGCTCTTCTGGCCTGTTACGTACCGGCCCGGCGCGCCTCCCAAGTGGATCCGATCGTAGCGCTTCGGTACGAATGAGATCGGCGGTCGCGCTTTCTCGCGCGCACAGACCACATAAACAAGCTCCTCGGCCGTGTTCGGGAGCCGCAGAGCTTTGCGTCTCAGGCGGCCGACGACACGGACGGCGTCGAGCTCGCGTGTCCACTTGGCTTCACGGCCTCGTCGATGAGATTCGCCCCGGCGCGCGATACCCAAGGATCGTCAAACGGTTGACGCCCGGTATTTCCCGCCATAGGCTCGCGGTCATGAGAAACAAGAATGCCGTTCGCGTCCTGGTTACGACCCTACTCCTTGCCCTGGCCCCTTTCGCTCTCGCCCAGGAACTGCCGCTCGCCGCGCCCGAAGGCGTCGGGATGTCGTCAGAGCGTCTCGAGCGGTTGACGGAGACGATGCAGGGCTACGTCGACAGCGGCGAGCTCGCGGGCGCCGTCGTGCTCGTCGCGCGCCACGGACAGGTCGCGTACTTGAAAGCTTTCGGCCAGCGCGATCGCGAGAGCGCCGCTCCCATGCGGGAAGACACCATCTTCCGCATCGCCTCCCAGACGAAGGCCATCGTGAGCGTCGCGGTGATGACGCTCCAGGAAGAAGGCAAGCTCCTCATCAGCGATCCCCTGGGCAAGTACTTTCCCGAGTTCATGGAGACGTCGGTGGCGGTGCCGCGCGAGCTCGGAGGCTACGACGTGGTGGCGGCCAAACGGCCGATTACCATACGCGATTTACTCACCCACACATCGGGTATCGGCTATGGAGGCGGTATCGCCCGCGACCGCTGGGAGGCGGCCGCGATCCGGGGCTGGTATTTCGCCGACCGTGAGGAGCCCATTCGCGAGACGGTCCGGCGCATGGCGGCCCTCCCCTTCGACGCGCAGCCGGGTGAGCGATTCGTCTACGGCTACTCGACCGACATCCTCGGTGCGCTCGTCGAGCACGTCTCGGGAATGCCTCTCGACCAGGCGCTTCGCACCCGGATCTTCGAACCGCTGGGAATGGACGACACGCACTTCTATCTTCCAAGCGACAAGCGCGATCGGCTTGCCACCGTCTATGCTGCGGACGGACTCGCAAGAGCGCCGGAGTCGGGCGGCATGATGGGCCAGGGGCTCTATGCCGAGGGTCCGCGCACGAGCTTTTCGGGCGGAGCCGGCCTTCTCTCGACCGCCTCAAATTACGCACGCTTTCTCGAGATGATGCTCGAAGGAGGCTCCCTCGATGGAAGGCGCGTGCTGAGTCCCAACACGGTGAAGCTCATGACGGCCGACCATCTCGTGGAAGCTCCCTATGGAAGTCCGGGGAGAGGCTTCGGTCTTGGCTTCGAGGTTCTCGAGGATCTGGGCGCGGCCGGCGAGCCCGGCACCGTGGGCCTGTTTCGTTGGGGCGGTGCCTATCACACCACGTACTGGGTCGACCCCGCCGAAGACCTCGTCGTGACCTACATGACGCAGCTCATTCCCGCCGGCGACATCGACGATCATCGGAAGCTGCGCGCGCTCGTCTATCAGGCCATCGTGGACGAATCTCCGAGCACCCGCCGTCAGTCGAGCGAAGCAATGGCAGCCGCGAGCCCGGTTTTCAAGTCCGTAGAGCATCCCTGAACGGCGAGCGCAGCTGATGCGGGAAAGAAGAACAGGACCCGTTCCGGTGACGACGAATAGCCCATGAGGCAGCCCGCTAATGCTCGCACCCGCTTTGCCAGCTCCGACCCTCTCGCCCGAGAAGACGGTCCGCCGCTTTCGGGCCCCAACTGCCGCGCTCGTAAATCTCGAGCGGCGGAGCCGAGGCGCCACGCCAACCCTCGAGGACGGGATCGATGACCTTCCAGGCAAGCTCGATACCGTCGCTCCGAGCGAAAAGCGACGCATCACCGTGGAGTGCATCGAGCAGAAGTCGCTCGTAGGCCTCGGGAATGGTAATGCCCTCGAAATCCTCCGCGTAGTGAAACTCCATGTCGACCGAGCGAAGCTCGGCGACGGTGTCGGGCACTTTGGCCTCGAAGCGCAGGTGCATCCCCTCGTCGGGCTGAACGCATATGGCGAGATAGTTGTTGCGGATCCGGGAACCGGGCGGCAAGGGGAACATGATGTGGGGTGGACACCGAAACTGGATCAGGATCTCGGAAACTTTCCTCTTCAGGGCCTTTCCCGATCGCAAATAGAAAGGCACGCCCTGCCATCGCCAGTTGTCGATCTGGAGCTTCAGCGCGGCGTAGGTGGCGGTCTCGGAGCCGTCGGATACGCCATCCGCTTCGCGGTAGCCCCGATATTGTCCCCGAACCGTGTCGTGAGAGAGTCGATCGAGCGCCACCGGACGCATCGCCGCCAGCACCTTCGACTTTTCGTTGCGGACCGCATCGGCATCGAATGACGCCGGAGGCTCCATGGCGACGAGGGTCAAGAGCTGCAACAAGTGGTTCTGGAACATGTCCCGTAGCACGCCGGTCTCGTCGTAGAACCGGGCGCGGTGGCCGACGTCCACCGATTCGGCAACGGTCAGCTGCACGTGGTCGACATAGTTTCGGTTCCAGATTGGCTCGAAGACGGTGTTGCCGAAGCGAAAGAAGAGAATGTTCTGGGCAGTCTCCTTGCCGAGATAGTGATCGATTCGATAAATCTGGCTCTCGAGGAAGACGGCATGGACGGCCGCACTGAGCTCTCTCGCCGATTCCAGATCGCTTCCGAAGGGCTTTTCGATGACGACCCGACGGAATCCCGCCCCCTCGTTCGCCATACCCGTTTGCCCCAAATGGGTGACCGTGGGCTCGTAGTAGTGTGGGGACACCGAGAGGTAATAGAGACGGTTCGCCGGCTGTGTTTCTAGCTCGGTGAGCTTTCGATCGAGAGAAGCGAAGTCCTCGTGGCGATCGAGATTTCCGCGAAAGTAGTGGAGCATCCGCGCGAACTCGTGCCAGGCCCCGGGATCAAAGTGGTCCGGCACGAACTCCCGTACGGCATCGTTCATCAGGCCGCGGAAACTCTCGTCGGTGTAATCACGGCGGGCGAAACCAACGATGCGGAGACCGTCCGGCAGCCGCTTCTTTTGATGGAGATTGAACAAACCGGGAACGAGCTTGCGGGCCGTCAGATCCCCCGATGCACCGAAAATCACGATCGTGGTGCTCACCGTTTCTCCTTTGGTCTCAAATATACGCGGGTGATCAATAGCGGTCGAGGTCGTTCGCGAGCACGACCCTGCCCGTATATTCGGCCCTTACTTCGTCGATGATGCGGTGCTCGGGCACGCCATAGAAAAGACCGTGAATCAGAACCAGCAAACCCGGCCGGGCAAGGCTTGCCAGCCGGCCGAGCTCGCTCGCGGTCGTGTGAGACACGCGGTGATAGGCCTGGAACCCCTCGGAGGTTCGCGAGAGCCCTTCGTCGCTGATGACCTCGTGAAACAGCAGGTCGACCCCCCGCGACATTTCTGCGACTTTGTCGCTGTAGGCCGTATCGCCGGAAATTACGATGCTCTTCTCGTCAGTCGTGATCCGGTAACCGTACGCCGGCTTTACTTCACCGTGATTGACGCTGAACGCCTCGACGAGCATGCCGTCTTTCTCCAGCACGACGCCTTCGGAGATCTGGGTGACATCGATCTCGTAGGCGTCAGCCGTCCGCACCGGCTGATTTCCTGATGTCCTGAGCGCCGTGTCCGGCGCCATCATGGCATACATACCCTGGGTAAGCGCCTCGAGCCCCTTCGGCCCCCAGGCGCGGAGTGCGTGGCGCCGACGCCACCACAGTGTCGAGGCGAGCTCGGGGTAGTCCGCGGTGTGATCGCTGTGCAGGTGGGTGACGAAGACACAACAAATCAGGCTCGGATAGAGGGAAGGGATATCGTACTTGTAGCGAGCGATGACGGCGTTGCGTATCGATCCCGCGCCCACGTCGAACAGGTACGTCTCACCTTTGTGAATCACGGCGATGCTGAATCCCGCGCGTTTCGCGTCCGGAACCGGCGTCCCGGTGCCCAGGACGACGACCTGAGTGGGGGCATCGAGCTCCGCCTGGCCCGGGCCCTCGCGTTCTTCGACGACCGCGCTGGGCACGACCTTGGCTAACCTTGTGTCCTGGCGTGTCCCGCAGGCGGCGAGAAACAACGAAAGAACTGCGATCTCCGGAAGAATAATTCTCAACGTCATCTATCTCCTGAGCGAGGTTAGTCCAAACGCGAAAGGATGGCTTCGACGCAGGCCTCCGGATTCTTTCGCCAGGCGTAGAGTGGCAATGGGAAAACCGGGAGCCCGGCCCGTCGGAGCATGAGGGTGCGCTCGCGGTCGAACGCCGGGGCGAGCTCGCCGGGGTGGCCGATGAGATCGATCCCGAGCGGGCGTGCTCTTTCGACGACGAGATCCACTACCATGCCGGCGACGGCGTATGTGGGGAATACTCGGCATCCGGCACTTTCGAGCCGGGCCATCACGTCCGCGAGGAAGGCGTCATCAGTGGTTGCTTCTCGGGACGCGGGAACGATATCGCTCCGCGCGACATCATGAAGGTATTTTGCGAGCAGACTTCCCGCCGGTGCCTCCGATGGATCGATCGAGACGAAAAGGATCTGACGCGCGCGGGCTCGGGTGATGGAGACGTTGAACACGTCGGGCTGGTTGAGATAACGAAGAGCCGACGGGTGGGTGCTGGCGTCCACGGCGAAGGACAAGAGCATGACGTCGCGCTCGTCGCCTTGAAATCCGTAGGGTGTCGAGACGAGGAGGTCGTGTTTCTCGATGGACTCCAGAGGGAACCGCTTCAGGATCTGCCTCGACAGGTGCTCGACTTGATCGCGAAGCGGGGAGAGGACGCCGATCGAGTGGCAGACCGAGGAGGGAAGCTCCCTTTCGCGCTCCACCCAATCCGCAATCTCCGCGAGAACGGCCTCGGCTTCCACGGGGTTCTGTCCGCTCGCGTTTCGCTTGCCTCTTACGCGTCGGAGCTCGACGCCGTGCCGCCTCTCGGTATCCGGCCGCGCCGTCATCACCCGGAGCCGTCCATCATAGAACTCGCGATTGCTGAAGGCGATGATCGAGGGCAGGCTGCGGTAGTGCTCGTCGAGAAAGCCGATCTGATCCGAGGAGCCGAGGGCGTCGTCGACCCGGTCGAGCAGGCTTCGCTCGCGGTAGTCGAGCGTGGCCGCTTCGCCATCGTCGAGTCCGTGCTCTTCGGCGATGGCGCGCTGTCGCGCCCGGGCGAGAAAGGAGACGTGACGCAGCTGTCTCGGGTCGCCCGTCACCACGACGCGGCGGGCACGGAAGAAAGCGGGGAGCGGACTCGCCATGTCGCTCTGGGTCGCTTCGTCCACGATCACGATGTCGAAGAGCTCGGGCTCGAGGGGCGCGAGGCGGGAAAGCTCCTTGAACGAGCACATCCACAAGGGGAAGGCGGTGATCAGGAGGGACAAATCCATTTCGGAGAAGAGCTTCTCTTGCCGGCTCGAGGTACGTGCGCGGATGGCGCCCTGGAAGCGTTTGAGCTCGCGGCGGTGGTTTCGTAAGAGCTTGCGAATCGTGGCGAGTCGCGTGCTTCGAAGAAGCTCGGTCGCGAGGGCGATCCGCTGTTCGATAGCCTCCTCGAAGGCCTCTACCAGCCCGAAGAGCGCGGGGGCATCGCCGAGACGCCAGTCGAGATAGCGGAGGCGAAGTCGGTCGATAAAGGAAAGTGCGCCGCTTCGTGCGGAAAGACGGCCCCAGGAGAGCTCACGATCGTGACGCTCATCGAGCTTTTGCCCCGCGCGCTCGAGCGTCCGAACCGAGCGGCCGAGCCGCCGCTTCAGCTCGACCGGAGACTCCACCGCTACGGACTCGAGGCCGGAGCCGGCGTCTAGCAGGCGCTCGAGAAAATCTTTGAGTTTTTTGCGGTAGTCGCCACTGCCGCCGCGCAGAATGGGTGTCGTTTCTCCCAGGATCGTCTCGAGCTTCTTCTCGATGACGTCGATGGCTCGCTCGGTACGGCACGCCACGAGGACGCTCTCTCCGCGGAGCACGTGATCGAGGGCGAGGGCGGAGACCGTGTAGGACTTGCCCGTGCCGGGCGGCCCGACGACGAGGCTCAAGTTGTTGCCGCGAGCGGAGCGAACGATCTTCTTCTGAGCGTTGCTGAGGACGGCAGGGACGGTGCGGAAGTCGTCGGGATCCTCGGGAACGTTGGGGGCGGTAGCGTGGAAGAGCGAAAGAAGCGGCGGGGAGGGAGGGAGGGCGGCGATCTCCGACAACTCGAACAGGACCCCCTGCGTCGATTGCGGGTTGGGAACGAGCGCCATTGCCGACGCGGGCAGGCAAACCAGCTTCTGGCTGCGAGCTCGGGACTCGATTTCGCGCTCCGACATGAGCGCGGGGTAATTGTAGAGCGGGTCGATGGAGACGTCGGGGAAGGAGCCTCTTATGAGGTCGATGAGATCGGGGAGACTGCTCTCGTGGATGGGCGGCGCGGGAAACTTCTGAAGGATCGATTCGACGTCGGAGATTTCGCCATCGCCGGTCCCGGTGAGCTCGGCGAGGACGGCGAAATTGAGGCACGGGTCTTCGGCACGGATTTTCAACGCCGTTACCGGCTCGCCCGAAACCTCGTAGCGGTCGATCGAGGCGGGAAAATACACGAGGGGTGCGGCTAACCGGCGGCCAGTGAGACTCGTACCCGTCACGATGAAGGACGCGTAGATGAGCGACCGTTCCCGCTTGTACATCGTCGCGGACTTGAGCGCCTCGAGCCCGGTTTCGAGCGGGATCGCCACCGCATCCTGGAGCCCGGTCAGGAGAACTTCCGTCCCCCCGGCGAAATAACGGTGGCGGACGTCCTCGTGAAAGAGGTCGAATATCGCGGCCTCGCGATTGTCGGCCTGGTGGCATGCGGCGAGATAACGTATCCGTCTCCAGACGCTTTCCAAGAGGTTTCATTGTACCCCCGCGCGGATGCTCGGAGTCCCATCGTGGTTGACGCCTCGCCACCGCTTCGCCTAGGCTTTCCCGGTAACGCTTCATGAACCAGGACGACCGACGGCTCGTTTTCGAGAGCGCCATGGAGGATTACCGTGCCGGTATGCATGGTCTCGCGGCGCGAACGCTTCGCTCTCTCGTAGAAGACGGTAGCGAGGATCCCCTCCACCTGTCGTACTGCGGACTGCTGGCGGCGACCGCGGAGGGGCTCATCGACGAGGGCGTGGCGATGTGCCGGCGCGCCGTCGCCCAGGACGGAAAACGAGTGGGCCAGCTGCACCTCAATTTGGCGCGGGCTCTTTCGGTGGACGGGCGGCGCCGTGAAGCCATCGATGCGCTCTCGCGGGGGCTCGCCGCCCACCCCGGAGACCCTCAACTGAGACGGGAGCTCCAGCACCTCGTTCCTCGCGCTCGGCCCGTGTTTCGTTCACTGCCTCGCCGCCACGCCCTCAACAAATACGCTGGAATCGCCCGAACCGTTGGAGGGCGACTCTGGGTGACCTTCGTTCCCCAAATCAGACGCGTTTCTCTGCGAAAAGGAGACCCCCGATGAGAATCGCTTCGCCATCAACTGAACCACGTGCCGTTCAGCCAGACAGAGAGTAACGACCTAAGGTGAGCTGAGAACACTCATTTCTCATTCGGGATCCGTGTACCTCGATCCGATGGCAACGGCGAACCGTTCCAGATCGATCAGTTCCTCATTCAAGATCTCGTGGAGCCGCTCGTGGTCGATCTCCGCATAACCGTGAACCAGCCGGTTTCGCAAGCCGACCGCACGGGCCAGCTTCTCGGCGAGCTCCGTCGGAATGACACGATTTTCCGCCAGGATCAGCGGCACATCGCGAAGCTTGAGCGGCTTGCGAAACCCCTCGGCAGCGATTACGTGGTTACCGGCATCGAGCGTCGCTTCCAAGGCGATCCGAAGATAGTGCTCGGCGAGAGCCCGGTCGGTTTCGTTTGTAAGATAGTCGTCGCGAGCCTGTTCGGCGATTCGCTCGAGCTTGACGAGCGCGCTCCGCAGTTTGCTCAGTCTCGTCGCCAGGATTTCCCGATCAACCAACGACACGTCCCTTGCTGAGTGTCTCGAACAAAGCGTCGTTGTATTGCTCGGAAAAGTAACGAAAGTCCAAATACTCTTTGATGGCACTCGCCTCGAAAAGGA
>DASPGQ010000035.1 GCA_035620555.1 Vicinamibacteria bacterium | reverse complement strand
CGCGCTCGCTCCCCTGCCCGGAGAAGTGCCAGGTCGGTTCTTTCTCGCGACGACCGATGCCATCGTCTCGTACGATTGGAGCGCGGGTCCGGTATTCCGAGCGCCGCTCGAGGAAAAACCGCTTGCCCTCGCCACCAAAGGCGCCCTGCTCGTCGTGTCGGGCGCCGAGCGGACGCTCATCGCGCTCGATGCACGCAACGGCTCCGCCGTCTGGCGATTCATAGGCCGCGGGGGATTTCACGCGGCCGCCGTTTTCCGCGACGACTCCAAGCGACTCTTCATCGGCGACGATGCGGGAGAGTTCTACAGCCTGAGCACCGACAAGGGCGAGATCGATTTCCGCTGGTCGACCGGCGCCGCCATTCGATCTTCCGCCCTGGTCGAGGGCAACCGGGTTTACGTAGCGTCCTTCGGCAACAACCTTTACGCCTATGACTCGGGAGGTGGATCCGAACAATGGCGCGCCCGTCTCCCCGGCCGGCCCGCAAGCACACCGATTCGGGTGAATCAACGTCTCCTGGTGACGACCCTGGATGGAACCCTCGTCGAGGTGGAAACGGGCCGGGGCCATCTCGGCAAGAGTCACGTTCTGCCGGGCGAGCTTCTGATGCCGGCCTCGGCATGGATCGAGGCGCCTCCCATGACCGGGCAGCCGTTCGTCGGGACCGAGCCCAAGGAGGCCGAAACTCCCGACGGGGAGACGACTCCACGGTGGTTCGAGCGGTCCCGGATCGCGGCGGTGATCCGCACCGGCGATGTCATCCTGCTGCGTCACCAGTCGGAGTCTCCCCCGATGCCCACCCCATCAACCGAGGACAGCACTGTCCCCCGTTAGTGAGCGCAGCCGGCCACCGCCCTTGGGGGAACCCCGTTTACAGCAACGCTTTAGCTGGAACGAAACGTGCATTGGCTTTGACAGTGGCGAGAAGTGAGGGCTAACATGTCTCTAACGATGAGGCGTATCATCGCGGGCTCCTTCTTGGTCGCGCTCTTCGTCCCGCCGGTCGCCTTCGGCCAGCCTCCACCGACTTATCTCAAGCAGCTGCTGGCTGCGAGGGAGAAGGCCGAGCGTTCTTCGGAGGACAGAGACCTCGTCGACGCGCGGCTCGAGGAGACGATCGACCGAATCGGGCGCGCTTTCGAGCTCGGGGACGCGGAGGAGCTGGGAAACTACCTTCAGGCCAGTCCGATCCACGTTTCGCTCAAAGCCAAGGGAGAGGAAGCCGGCTATTACCGCCCGAGCCAGCTGCGGTTCATCTTCGCAAAGCTCTTTAGGGAGAGGGAGACCGACTCGTTCACCTACGACTCATCGGCGATCGAGCGCACGGACGATGAGAGCGCTCGTTTTCACGCGGAGTGGAAATACGTCCTGCCCGACGAAGACCGCAAGGTGACCGAGCACCTCCGTTTCAAGCTCGAGCGCAAGAAGGAGGATTGGCGCATCTCGGAAATTCGGAACGCACCCCGGTAGGCACGTCCCGTCGCCCGGCGACGCCATCGGCCTCCCCCGATCGATGAAACGCAGCGATCTGCCCTTTTCGCTCCTGTTCACCGCCGGCACCTTCTGGCTCGTCGTTCACGACGTTCGGAGCGACTTTCAGTTACTCGACGCCACCGCCGCCTGGGCGGCCCTCTCTCTAACCGTTCTCTTCGCCGCGCTGCTCCCCCGCTCGCTCCCATATCGGCGTGCCCAGCGCTGGCTCATCGTCGGGGCTCTCTTGGCGCTGGCACTCCGTTGTATCGGCTACGAGTGGCTCGGTGAGCGTTCGGTCCGGGACTGGGAAAGCTTTCGTGAGCGCGACGGGCTGCGTACCGCCTCGGGGCTACAGAGACGGTTCACGGCTTTATGCGGTTCGGCGCGCTCGACGGCGCGGCAACTCGCTCGCACTCCCGCCTTCGCGATGGCCGTCGAGGGCTCCGATGCGGAGGACTACCGCTCGGAGGTCTTTGGCGAGCTCGCGACCACGGTGCTCCCGCGCGCCCACCCAGCAGGAGCGCCGGGCGCCTCGCTCTACGACGTGGCCCTGCGCCCACTGGCCTGGTCCGGCCATAACGTCTCGCTCGACTCCGAGCTCTTCGACGACTTCGTTCCTCTGGAGGCGACGAGCCGCATCCTCGAGCAGGGAGTGGAAACCTATCTCGTTGTGATCGAGCCGCTTCGGAGTCGCCTGGGCTTCGTTTCCATAGAGATTCCCCTGAGAGCCGACCGTCGCTTGGAGAATCGATATCTGGCGGATTTCGACGCCCTCGGGACCTGGGCGGGGAGGAGCGTCGAAGCGAACTTCGTCACGTCCGAAGAAGAGCGAATCCGGCTCGAGCGGGATTTCGAGACGCGTGGGGATGTGTTCTGGAGCGACGTCGCTGGTAACTCACGCGTCAGTGCGGCCCTGAGGTGCGAGGACGGCAGCCTGATGGCCTGGAGTCGCGTTCCCGCGCCCATGCCCACGACCGTCCGGCTCGACACGCGGCATAAATTCGCGCTGGCGGCGTCCATCGCTCTTCTTGCCGCGGCGGTGGCCGCCTCGATCGCAATCGGGCTCGAGCGGCCGCATTTCGGCGTGATTCTCGCCGCGTTGTGGTTTGTCCGCTTGGTTTTGCTGCGGCTCAACATCCCGCTTGGCCTAAGTCTGGATCTCGACAATCCGGCCCACTACGCCTCTTCCCTGTTGTTTGGCCTCGCGCGCTCGCCCGCTGACTTTCTCCTCACCGCGAGCGTGCTCGCCGCATCGTGCTTCATTCTCCCGAAGCGGTGGCGCTGGGAGAGGGCGGCGTCGAAGCGGGCCACGATCGGTGGCTCAGCGATCGCGCTCATCGTTCTCGCCAGTGTGAACTTCGTCGTGCGCGATGCCTCGTTGAACTCGAGCCTCGGGCTGTCGGCGATTTCGTTCTTGCCGATGGATGCACCCCGTCTCGCGATCCAGGTCGCGCTCCTGCTTCTCTTCGTCTCCGGCTTGCTGATCGCCGGCCTGGCACTCTCACTCTGGGAGTCCGAGGACGGCGGTCGTAACGATTTCCTCCGCGCATTGACGCTCGACGCCCTCCTCGTGGCCATAGCCTATCTGCTGGCGGCTCGTCTCGGCTGGGGCGGTGTCGTTCTCGCATCGGCGCTGCCCCTCGTCACCGCGCACTTGCTCGCTCTACGTCGCGCGGCCCTGCTCTCGCGGCTTCGCGCCGCAGGACCGGGCGTCCTCGTCACACCGCTCGCCCTTCCGCTCGCCGCCGCCGCGACCTTCTATCCAGGGCTGGCGCGATTCGAGGACCGTACCGTTCGAAATTTCGTCGAAACCACGGTCGAGCCCGCGGTGCGCCAGCACGAGGGCTCACGTCTCGACGTGGTCGCCGAGACCGCCCACACCATCGATCAAATGGAGGACGAAGGACGGCTCGAGCCCCTCTCGCGCGAGGACTCCGCCTATCGACTGTGGGTCGGCACCGATCTCGCCTCTTCGGCGACGAGCTCCGCGGTCGAGATTCTCGATCCCGATGGAAGAATCGTCTCGAGATTCGCGCTCAACTTTCCATGGCTCGGAAGCGACGAAGAGCTGCCCGAAGCACCCTCGGAGTGGATCTACGAGAAGCGCGGCCTGCCGGGGGAGCCCCAGCATCCGGGGTTCCATCTCGCGAGGCGCACGCTCACCGGACCGAGATCCTCGTGGGAGATTCGATTTGGCGTCGCCTTCGATTGGCGCGACTTGCCTTTCGTCGTCACGTCCAATCCCTACTTGCATTTGTTCCGCACTCCGGGGGAAACGCCACTGCGATTTCCCTACCAGGAGCTCGAGCTCTTCGTCTTGCAGTCCGATGGGAGCTCGGTGTTCCAGTCTTCGGATTCCACCATCCGGCTCACGGAAGAGCAGGTACGAGCCGCTCGCCAGGCGCCGATCTGGGTGAGATATCTCGAGGCGGACGGTATCCACCAAACCTATCTCTTTACCGACTCGATCTACCTCTACGCGCTTTCCTACCCGGCGAAGCCAGCACTCACCTATGCGGCGGAGCTCGCGGGCTGGTCGTTACTCGCCGCCGGTCTGGGCCTGGTGGCCATTGCAGTCCTCTTCTGGTCGCGCGGCGGCTCGCGAAGGGAGCTCTGGGAGCGTTTCCCCGGAAGCTTCTACGGAAGGCTGTACGTGGCCTTCGTGCTCATCGCACTCGTTTCCATCGTCTCACTCGCGTTTCTCATCCGCGGTATCGTCGTACGTCAGCTGGAGCGCGACGTGGAGCAGGATGCAACCGTTCGCGCCCACGTCGTGGAACGGCTCGTCGCCGAGCTCGATCCCGACGAACGTGAGAATCGAGCTTCCCACGGCGTGACCGACAGCCTCCTCGAGCGGGTCGGTACGCTCGCCTCGGTCGACGTGGACGTCTACTGGCGCGGAGAGCTCGTTGCCACGAGCAAGCCCGAGCTCTTCGCGAGCGGCCTTCTCCGAAGTAGAACCCATCCCTCGGCCTACCGCGAGATCGTGCTCGACCGACTATCCCACTCCTTTTACGTCCAAGCACTGGGCTCGTTCGAATATCTCGTCGTTTCCGTCCCCATCACGCTCGAGCGTTATCACGAGCCCGGCATTCTTTCGCTGCCGCTCGCCTCCCGACAGCCAGAGATCGATCGGCGGGTCTCTTCGCTAAATCAGACCGTACTCCTGGCAGCCCTTGGTTTTTCCATCGGCGCGGCCTGGCTCGCTCATTCGCTTGCCCGGAGGATCGCCGGTCCCATCAACGCCCTCACCGCCGCCACCCGACGCGTTGCCGAAGGCGAGCTCGATATCGAGCTCGATACCGGGACGACGGACGAGATCGGTGTCTTGTCGAGAAGCTTCACCCAGATGACAGCCGATCTGAAGCAACAGCGGCAGGATCTGGAGAGAACGAAGAAGCTCGAGGCCTGGGCGGAAATGGCGCGTCAGATCGCACACGATATCAAGAATCCGCTCACGCCGATTCAGCTTTCGACCGAACACCTCCTTCGCGTCTACCGGGACGGTGACGTCGACTTCGAAAGGGTGCTGGAGGATTGTTCGAGCACGATTCTCGACCAGGTGAAGACCCTGAGGCAGATCTCGAGCGAGTTCTCGACCTTCGCGTCCCCCGAGCCCCTGACGCTGGAGCGAACCGACATGGCGGCGCTTGCCCGTGAGACGCTCGCGCCCTACCTGAAGGCGCCGCCGGGAAAGGTCGACATCCAGTGCCGCTGTGCCGAGGAGGTTTCCGGCGTACTCGCCGACCGGCGTCTATTCAAACGGACCCTCGTGAACCTCATCGAGAACGCCCTTCATGCCATCGACGGCTGCGGACGCATCGAGCTGAGCGTCGCCGGCAGCGGGGACGGTGTCGCCATCACCGTCTCCGACACCGGGGTTGGAATCGATCCCGATGTCATGGATCGGGTCTTCGAGCCCTACTTCTCTACCCGAGCGGCAGGAACCGGGTTAGGGCTCGCGATCGCCAAGAAAGTCGTCGAGGATCACGGGGGCTCGATCCGGCTCGAGAGCGAGCGGGGAAAGGGTACCCGGGTGACGATCTGGCTGCCGGAGGCCACGACCAAAAACCACAGCCACTAGCGGGCGCAGGAGCTCAGGCGACATGACAGACTCGAGAAAAGCTCAGGACAAGATCTCCCGGGCGAGCTCGACCGCGGTTGCCGCCGGGGCATAGACGGAGCTATCGGCAACCACCCACAACCAGAGCTCCCGCGACGCGTCGTTCGAAGAAGCGGGCAACACCCGCACGTGAATGCGATCCGATTCCGCGACGCTGACCGGTGACGGTAGTTTCTCCGTACGCCTGGTCTTGTCGCTTGCGAAGGGGCTCCCGCGGAAAGCCGCCTCGAGGCTCTTCGCCTCGACCGCCTCGCTGAGCCGAACCCACAACGAGATGGAATAGCCATGGAAGACCGGGACCCTGACCAGATTCACGGTGACGTTCGCCTCGCCTCCGGCAACACATCCGGCTTCGAAGCGAACCGCCTCGGCCATGTCCGCCTGGCCACTGAGGGTCACGTTGAAGGCGAGCTGCTCCCTCAGCACTTCGGTCGGTACCGCTCTGAAATTCAAGAGATTCACGACCTGTTGATGCAGCTCGTCGGCGCCGGCGGCTCCGCTCGCCTGCGCCGGTACCAGAATCGTGGCCACTGCCGCCTCTAGGTCGCGCTCTCGGGCCAACCGCTCGAGCGTGACCCCGAGAAAGAACGATTCGGGTCGAGGAACGATGGCGAGGAGCTCACCTTCCAAAGACTTCGAGAAGCCGGGGGCGATGACGGACCCGTCCAGTCCAACCGCACCCTGGACAATAGTGAGTACACCGCTGCGGGCCGCTTCTCGTGCAATCCGGTTGAAAGAGCCGCCCCCTTCCCCACCGATGAAGAGCACGTCGAGTCTGGGGAGCAAGTCGGAGTCGAGCGGCTGCGTGACCACGATCTCGTCCCCGAACTGGGTCAAACTGGCCTCCCCGGTGAGCTCGGGCTCGAAGAGTTTGAGCTCGATAACCGGAACCGATCCCTCCGCGAGACATTCGCGAACCGCCGACCCGAACGGACTGTTCGGCCCGAGGATGCCGACGCGTAGACCCCTCACGGCCGTCCCGGGTCCGCGTGATTCGCAAGCTCGTCCCTCGACTCGGTCCCCCTCCGCGCCATGGCGGACCACAGTTTCAAGATGATACCGCTCAGCAGATAGGCCGTCGCCATGCTCAAGAGCATCACCTGGGGATGAGTGAAGACGGCGACGATCAGGAGAGCGAGAAAGAGTATGAGGAGGTGAGGCTGACGCCGCCTCAGATCGAAGTCCTTGAAGCTGTAATATCGGAGTTTGCTCACCATGAGCAGCGACAGTGCCATGACGAGGGCGATCAACAGGACGGCATCGGCGCGGGTCGCGAGCGGCTCGGGAAAACGATAGACCAGCGCCGCCACGACGCCCGCGGCCGCGGGTATCGGAAGGCCGACGAAGAAACGTTTGTCGCTGGTCGACTGGCGAATGTTGAACCGGGCGAGTCGCATGGCTCCACAAATGACGAAGAGAAATCCGATGAGCCACCCGAGCCGCGGCCACAGGTGAAGCCCCCATTGATAGGCGAGCACCATGGGCGCCACCCCGAAAGACACCTGGTCGGCAAGCGAGTCGAACTCCTTGCCAAACTCGCTCGTCGCGTTGGCAAAACGTGCCACCCTGCCATCGAGGGTGTCGAGGAGAATGGCGAGGCCGATGAGCACCCCCCCCAAGCCGAGATCACCGCGCATGCTGCAGATGATCGCGTAGAAACCGCAGAAGACGTTGGCAACCGTGAACGCGCTCGGCAGCAGGTAGATGCCACGCCGCGCCTTCCTTTTTTCGTCTGGCTTCATGTTCGGCGACCGATGGGGGTTTCGCCACCGCGGACGCGGTCTCCGACCTGAACCAGCGGTTCGGTGTCCGGAGGGAGCGCGACTTCCATCCGGGAACCGAACTGGATCAGGCCGATTCTCTGGCCGCGCCCGATCGATTCACCCTCACGAACGGTGCAGACGATTCGCCGGGCCACGACTCCGGCGATCTGGCGGACCATCACCACGTAGTCACCATCGGCGAGCTCGATCTCGTTTCTCTCGTTCTGCGAGCCCGCCTGACTCTTGTAAGCGGCCATGAACCGTCCCGGTGTGTATCGGATGGCTCGCGCCACCGCGGCGAGGGGTGAGCGGTTGATGTGGACGTCGAAAATCGAGAGAAAAATCGCGATCTCGGTCCACGATGAATCGACCCTTCCCGGACCGACCGAGACCACCCTGCCGTCGCCCGGCGATACCAGAATCCTGGAATCGGCCGGTGGGACTCGGGTGGGATCCCTGAAGAAAAATGCGACGAAGAGCGCCAGGCCGAGGAGGACACCCGCAGCGGCGCGGATGGGAAACACCACGTATGCCAGCCCCGCCGCCACGACCAGTAACAGGATATAGCGGAGCCCTTGAGGCGCAATACTCATCAGACGGTGAGCGACTAGAGCTCTCGCTCTCGTGGCGCTCGGGCCGAAGCTCAGTGGCTTCGGATCATGTGAGCCATTCTATCTTTGATGGCGAGCTTCTTCTTTTTCAACGTGACCTCCTCGACCTTCTCTTCGTCGGTCAAGAAGAGTTTCTCGGTCAGCCTAACCAGCCGTTCGTCGAGCTCTTGGTGTCGTCTCGAAAGCTGCTGAAACTCCTCACATTCACGCATCAAGAGGTCACGGACTTGAGAAGACGAAATTTCCATCCAAGTTCCCTCCGGCACGATGATTCAACGGAACTGCGATGGCACCCATAACGACCACCTGTATTTCAAAGTATCACAGCGTTCGGAACGGCTGCAAGCTCGCAACACTCCTTGACCGCCGCGACCAGGCGATTTTGTCGTCGATGCGCTCACTCGAAGGTCCCCGGTCTCGTCAGAAGTATCCTTCCGATCCGGAGCCGAGCTGCCCCGAGCGGGACGAGAGTGATGGTATTGGCTCCGGAGCGCACGCGTCGCGGGGGCACGACGAGCGAAGCATCGCCTTGGTCGTCGAGCGCGACGGTCTCGATGGGCTCGGCATCCCATAGGACTCGGGCCCGTCCCCCCGGCTCGCCTTCGAGCTCGAGCACATAGGGAGCCGGCTCACGGAGGGCCACGAAAACCTCACCGCCGTCGGCGGCAACGTCCCGAACCGTCCGCCCTCGCTCGCGAATGGGCGGCGACCACCCACGGCCCAGATACAGGTCGTCCGTCTCCCCCATTCGAACGTCGACGTTGTTCGCGAGCGACTGGGAGCCGAAGAGGTCGTAAACGGATAGGGGTCGGCCTAGCCGCACTCGGTCGACGAGCGCGCCCGGCCAGGAGAACGGGTAGCCCGTGTGCCGGTACCAGAGCTCGATCCCGTCGGCCGCCGCCTGCCGGAAGGAGACCGGTCCGTCCGAGGGCACCGCTCCCCGGAAATAGACGCCCATCAGCATCCCGTTCCAGACGACGAACGGCGCCAACATGGCGCCCAGCGCCACGAGTGGCCGCGCAGCGACCAGCGGCAGAAGCCATTCGATGACGGCGGCGAGGCCGAGAACGAATGCCGGGACGACTCCATCGAAACGACGCGAGCCGAACGATGCTCCCGCCCACCAGTCGAAGACACTCGCATTCACGACGAGCACCCCCAGGGCAGAGGCGACGATTCCCCAGCCGAAAGCGGGAGCACGGCGAACGAAAGCGGGCAGTCCGGCCACCGCGGTCCAGAGTATGGGCGCCCACGACAGGAGGCCATGGCGCGACGAGAAGAGCACCGCCTCGATCTCTGGTGACGCCCAGTCGAGATACGTTCGACCCTGGGGTACCAGGAAGAAGGAACCATAGAGAACCTTCCAATAGACAAGCTGCGGAAGTGAGACCAAGAGGAACACGGCGCCCCCGACCAGCCATTCTCGGGGCGAGAATCTGCGGCGCGACAGACTCACCCCGAGGGCAACCGGGAGCAGGATCACGTTCTGCCACCGGATGAGCGCGACGAGGCCGCCGAGCGCACCCATGAGCGCGTAGCCGCGAAGGCCTTCGACCCCGCGGTGGGTCGAGAGGAAGAATAAAGAAACGCTCGTGATCGCGAGCGCATGTGACATCGAGGGCTCGAACACCATGTACCAGACGTGAAACGTCGCCAGCCAGCAGAAAAGGACGGAAGCGAAGGCAATCGACGGCTCGAAATAGCACCGGGCGAGCCGAAACAAGGCTACGACCCCGACGAAGCCGATGAGCACGGTTCCCGTCGCGACCGCGGTGAAATACGGGTACCCGAACCCCGTCGGACGGTACAGTCCGAGATGACCGAGCCCGTGCGCGAGGAGATAGAACGGAGCCCAGAGCAGAGCTGGGCCGATACTGAAGTTGTTCGGCAATCGACCCGTCGCCGTCCGTTGGAAATAACCCGGCTCGGCCCCGAGCACTCGGTACTCGTTCTCGAAATCCAGATCGAGATCGACGACGACCGAATGCAGAGGAGCAAAGTAGAAGATGCCGTCGCTCGCCACGCGTTGCGGCTGGAGATAACCGGCGGCAAGAGCGAGCGGTAGAAACGAAAGGAGGATCCCCTCGTGGCCCGCACCCCGAGCGCGGGCGCGAACGACCCCGAGAACGCTGCAGCCGAGGCCGAGCAGCAGGACGAGCCCGTGCCAGCTCTCACGGATTCCCTCGCCGAGCACCGGTCGCAGACACCCCACCGCCACCAGCGTTGCCAAGCCCAGCATGAAGACGGCACTCACGAACGGAGGTCCTTCCGGTAGAGCAGAGCATCTTCGACCGGGCGCGTATAATAGCCCCGGCGGTGGCCGAACTCCTCGAACCCGAGCGACCGATACAGGTTTCGCGCGGCAAGGTTCGAGCGCCGAACTTCGAGGAGAGCGGTCGACGCGGAGTCTTCCACGGCTTCCTCGATGGCCCGAACGAGGAGAAGTTCGGCCAAACCCTGGTGGCGGTCGCGACGACGTACCGCGAGATTCTGGATGTGGAGCTGGTCGAGCACGAGCCAGGTAATCGCGTAGCCCGCCACCTCCGATGGACGGGTGATGGTCACGGCCACGCGCGGCCGGCTCAACGGGTTCCCCTCGATCTCGTGGAGGAAGGCTTGTCTCGACCAGGGGTTGGGCTGACTCTCCTTCTCGATGATGAGGGCTTCGTCGAGGTGCCTCTTCTCCATCCGCACGATCGCATAGCGCTCCAGGAGACCGCTTCTGCCGTCAGAGTGGCTCATGCTTTCTTCGGGTCCCGGTTGCGCTCCGCCTCGGACGGCCGGACATAGAGGGCTTCGAGGCCCCCGAGGGGAGCGGACTCGCCTCGCGCCAGGCGCTCGGTACCGAGGCGCGCAACCTCCTCCGCGAGGAAGAAAGAGGCATCGGCGAGTCTCACCACATCTCCGAACCGATCATGAAAACAGCTCGCGCACCGGCCGAGGCCCGTGCCCGCCACGACGGCGGGCGGCTCATCGAGACGCTCCACGAAGCGTGAGGGTTCCTCACAGACGGGCTCCATACCCGGGACGAGCTCGAATCCGTTGGAGACGTAGCACCGGGCGTAGACGTCACCGCGATAGGCTTCGATGACGGAAACGATGAGACCGGCCTGAAAGCGATGGCGGAATGCGGTCGCGTCGAGACTCGAAACCCCGACGACGGGCCTTTTCAGGGCGTAGGCGAGCCCCTCGACGGTCGAGATTCCGATTCTGAGTCCGGTGAACGAGCCCGGCCCCACGACAACGGCGAAACCGTCGATTCCAGCGATCCCGCCAGGAGACCGTTCGAGGAGATCGTCCACTGTGGCAAGCAGTCGTTCGGCATGTTGTGGCCGCGCGGTGCGGATGCCAATGACTCCGGCGAGCTCGGTTCCGTCCAGAAGCGCCACGCTTCCGTGGGCACCGGTCGTGTCCACGGCCAGTACTCGCATCCCTCTTCGGGAATCCTATTTTGTCACGTCGCCGGCGAGCAACCCCTTCGCGGTACAATGCCCCGCGTCCTCATGTCGACTTCCACCGAAAGGGTGCGCGAGCCCGGAGCCTCGCCCGCCATGCGACAGTTCCACGAGATGAAGCGCCAGGTGCCGGACGCCATCCTATTCTTTCGCATGGGCGATTTTTACGAAATGTTCTACGACGACGCACTGAAGGCTGCCCGGGTACTGGAGCTCACACTCACCTCCCGCCAGAAGGACCCCGGCGGCACCGCAATCCCCATGTGCGGCATTCCCTATCACGCCGCCGACACCTATATCGGCCGGCTCATACGGCGTGGATTCAAGGTGGCCGTATGTGAGCAAGTCGAGGATCCGCGCCAGGCCAAAGGGATCGTGCGGCGCGACATCGTTCGAGTCGTGACTCCCTCGACGTTCTTGGACCAGGGTTATCTCGAGGCTCGCGAGCCGAGCTATCTCATGTCCGTCTCACCGGGCAAGAGCGCGATCGGAGTCGCGCTTGCCGACCTTTCCACGGGCGATTTCGTCGCCTTCGAGCTCGAGGGCGAGGACCTGTCCGAAAAGCTCGGTGAAGCTCTCTTGACTTACCGTCCTCGCGAGCTGATTCATCCCGAGGGCAGCCCGCCTCCCGACGGGGCGTGGAGTGCTCTGGGAGCCGAGGAGCGGCCCGTTGCCACCCCACGCGAGGGATTCCGGTTCGAGCTCGAGGCGAGCCGAAGCCTCCTGCTCCGTCAGTTCCGCACGATCGACCTGTCGGCCTTCGGTCTCGATTCCCGACCCCTCGCGATCTCTGCCGCCGGCGCCGCGCTTCAATATCTCGAGGAGACCCAACGAGGCCAGCTGGCCCATATCTGCGAGATCCGATGCATCGAGGCGGCCGAGCATCTGGTGCTCGATCCGGTCACCCAGAGAAATCTCGAGCTCACCCGCTCGATCACCGAGGGCGGGCGCGAGGGAAGCCTGATTGCCATCCTGGATCGGACCGCGACTCCGATGGGGGCGAGGCGCCTTCGGAGCTGGCTTCTCCGGCCTCTCGTGAATATCGAGGGGATCCTCGAGCGGCTCGACGGAGTCGAGGAGCTTGGTTTCGAGACCATCCGAAGAAGCAAGCTTCGCGACGTACTGAAAAACGTGCTCGACCTCGAACGCCTCGTTTCCCGAATCACGCTGGGCACGGCGAGCCCGCGTGACTTCATCGGCGTGGCGGGTTCGCTCACGAAGATACCTCTACTCAAGGCTCTCCTGTCCGATTCGCGAGCGGATCTCCTGAAGAGCCTTCGCGAGGGGCTGGATCCCGTCGAGAAAGCGCGCGGGGACATCGAAGAAACGCTCGTCCCCGAGCCGCCGGCGGGGCTCAAGGACGGAGGTATCATACGCGAAGGAGTGTCCCACGAGCTCGACGAGCTCCGTTCGCTGCGCTCTCATGGAAAAGCGACGCTCGCACGGATCGAAGCCCGAGAGCGCGAGCGGACCGGCATCGGGTCGCTGAAGATTCGATTCAACAAGGTTTTCGGCTACTACATCGAGGTCACCAAATCGAACCTTGGCGCCGTTCCCGATGACTATGTCCGCAAGCAGACGCTGGTGGCATCGGAACGATTCATTACAGCCGAGTTGAAAGAGTATGAAGACAAGATCCTGAACGCCGAGGAGCGCATTCAGGTCATCGAACGCGAGCTCTTCCTCGCGTTGGGTCAGCGCGTGACCGCCGAAGCGCCACGAATCCGCGCGACAGCGGACGCGGTCGCCTCGGTCGACGTCCTCACCTCACTCGCCGAGATCGCCACCGTCTACAACTATACGAAACCGCGACTCCACCGAGGCTATGAGATCGAGCTGAAGGACGGCCGGCACCCCGTCATCGAGGCGACGAGCAGCGAGCCCTTCGTGCCGAACGATCTCAGCCTGGACCCCGAGCGGCATCTCATCGTTCTGACGGGGCCCAACATGGGGGGAAAGTCGACCTATCTGCGACAGACGGCGCTCATCGTGATCATGGCCCAGATGGGCTCGTTCGTCCCGGCTTCCGAGGCCAAGCTTCCCGTCGTGGATCGGGTATTCACTCGCGTGGGCGCATCCGACAATCTGTTCCGCGGGCGCTCGACTTTCATGGTCGAGATGCAGGAGACGGCTCATATCCTGCACCAGGCGACGCCACGGAGCCTAATCCTCCTCGACGAGAT
>DASPGQ010000034.1 GCA_035620555.1 Vicinamibacteria bacterium | reverse complement strand
GGGTCGGGACCGGGTGACCCCTTGGCCTCGTCGAACGGGACTGCAACGTCCCCACCACCGCGCTTCGCCGCCCGTTTCTGCCGGGCGTGGTCGATCAGGATCTGACGCATGGCGCGAGCGGCGACGGCGAAAAAATGAGCCCGGTTCTCGATGGCGCCGCCCTGAACGAGCCGGAGAAACGCCTCGTTGACGAGAGCGGTCGCCTGAAGCGTGTGGTCCGAACGCTCGTCGCGGAAGTAACTCTGCGCGAGGCGCCGCAGCTCCCGGTGCACGATGGGCATCAGCTCATCGAGCGCGCTCCGATCCCCTCCGCTCCATCGCTCGAGGAGTCCTGTCACATCGCCGGGCGGCTCCGCCATCGCCGGATTATCCCGGCTCATGAGCTATTCCTCAACCGGATTGCGCCCTAATGGACGAGCGAGGAGGCGGAGAATTGACAATCCGAAAGCAGGAACCTAGGCTTCGCACCGGGACACGGCTCGAGCCGCCGAAGGAGAGGCGCTTCGCCATGCGACGGGTTCTCACTCTGTTGGCTGTTCTCATGAGCGCCGATGGGGCGCCACAGACCTACCAGGGCGGCGTTCGCGGCGCCGTGCGCGATGCGACGGGGATCATTCCTGGGGCGGCGGTTACTCTTTTGCACCCGGAAACGAACCAATCCCGTCAAACGAGCACCAACGATATCGGGCAGTACGTTCTCGCGAACGTCCCACCCGGTGTGTACACCCTCTCGGTATACGTGGACGGGTTCAAACCCTACGAGCAAACCGGTATCGAGTTCCGCGTCCAGGACTTCCACGTCATCGACGTCCTCATGGAGCTCGGTACGGTGGAAGAGACCGTCGTGGTGACGGGTGAGACGCCGCTCATCGACACCGCGAGCGCCTCCGTCGGCTCTTCCATCGAGGCCGCGGAGATGGTGGTTTTGCCGACGCCCGCGCGCAACCCGTTCTTTCTTGCCGTAACGACCCCGAACGTCGTCCCGACCGGCAATCCCCAGTTCCAGCGCATGCAGGACCAGAACTCGACGTCGGCGCTCTCGATTGGGGGAGGCCCCAAGCGCGGCAACAACTACACGCTCGACGGGGTCCCCATCACCGACCTCACGAACCGGGCCGTCATCATCCCGAGCATGGAAGCGATCCAGGAAGTCAAGGTACAGGTCAACACCTACGACGCCGAGATGGGCCGCACCGGCGGCGGTGTCTTCAACACGTTTCATCGGCGTGGATCGAACCAGTGGAACGGCAGCGCCCTCATCCAGAACCGCCCCAACTGGGGACAGGGACAGCTCTATTTCGAAAAAGAGGCCGGCACGCCCAAAGCAGACAGCTATTACTGGCTCTGGGGCGGGTCGTTCGGGGGCGCCATCGTCCCCGACAGGACATTCTTCTGGGCGAGCACCGAGGGATACCGGACCAGCGTGACGCGTAACCGCATCATCACGCTGCCGACGGCGGACATGGCGCGAGGAGACTTTTCCCAGTTCGGCCGAACCATTTACGACCCGCTCACGACGCGCCCCGATCCGAACAATCCCGGGGGCTTCATCCGCAATCCCTTCCCGGGTAACATCATCCCAGCGGACCGCCTCAATCCCGTCGGGCTCGCGATCGCCTCGTTTCTCACCGCGGGGCCTCCGGGAAACTCGAGCGCGAGCGCCAACGTCTTGGACGCCGCCGAGCAGATTTCGTTCAATCTGACGCACGAGGTCAACGACCGCTTCTCGATGAGCGGCACCTACATGTACTACGATTCGGACGAGCCCTTCCCACGCTTCCTGGTGGGGCCGTACGACCCGAGTGACGGCGTCCACCGACGCGTCCATACGATCGCGCTCAACAATACTTACCTCGCCGGCGACGATTCGGTCCTGACGTTCCGCTACGGCTACTTCCAGTTCGACGACGACGTCACACGGACGGAGTTCGACGTGGCGTCCCTCGGATTCACCGAGAACTACCTGGGCCAGATCTCGGACAACGTCTTTCCGGGAATCTTCCTCGGTGACTACTACGGGGGTGGCGGTGGCGCTGGCCAAGACGTTCGGCTTTATTCCCATTCGGCCAACGCGACGTGGTCGAAGCTCGTCGGCGCGCACACCCTTCGGGCTGGCGGGGATTACCGTCGGATGGGTGCCGATTTCTACGTTCCTGGGGAT
>DASPGQ010000033.1 GCA_035620555.1 Vicinamibacteria bacterium | reverse complement strand
GACAAGCGCTTTTTTTCTCCCATCCCGGCGTCGACCCTCTCGCTATTGTCGCGCCGTCCACCTGAACCTGTCGCGCGGTCATGTCGTGAGCGGCGGCAGCACGCTCACCATGCAGGTCATTCGACTGTCACGGAGCAATCGGGACCGAACGTATCTGGAGAAGCTGGTCGAGGCCATCCTCGCGCTTCGTCTCGAGCTACGCTACGACAAGGACGAGATCCTGGCCCTCTGGGCAAGCCACGCCCCCTTCGGTGGAAACGTCGTGGGGCTCGAGGCGGCCGCCTGGCGCTATTTCGGACGGCCCCCGGGCTCGCTTTCCTGGGCCGAGGCCGCAACACTCGCGGTTCTCCCGAACGCCCCCACCCTCGTCCATCCGGGAAAAAACCGAGAGACGCTCGAGAGGAAGAGAAACGCGCTCCTCACCCGGCTGAACGAGGCGGGCCGGATCGACGATCTGGAGCTCGCGCTCGCTCTCCGGGAACCCCTTCCCTTGCACCCGCACGCTCTCCCTCGAAAAGCGCCCCATCTTCTCGCCACGCTGTCGCGCGAAACGCGCCAGCACCGTTTCGAGACTAACCTTTCCGCGTCTCTTCAGGAGGCGGTGCAGCGGGTGGTCTCACGGCAGGGCGAACGTTTGGGCTCGCAGGGGATCGACAACGTCGCCGTTCTCGTCGTCGACAACCAGAGCTTCGAGGTCCTCGCCTACGTCGGGAACACCGAATGGTCGGTCGACGAGGATCGCGGTTATGCCGTGGACGTGATTCAAAGGCCCCGCAGCACCGGCAGCATCCTCAAGCCGTTTCTCTTCGCATCGATGATCCAGGAGGGCGAGATCGTCCCCACGACTCTCGTCCCCGACGTTCCCGTTCAATACGCGGGCTACATGCCCGAGAACTTCGACCGCTCGTATCGCGGCGCCGTGCCCGCCGAGGTCGCCCTCGCCCAATCCCTGAACGTCCCAGCGGTGCATATGTTGAAACATCACGGCGTGAACCGCTTCTACGATTTTCTCGAGGGTTTCGGCATGACGACGCTGTGGCGCGAGCCCGATGGCTACGGCCTCACGCTCATCCTTGGAGGGGCGGAAGGCACGCTCTGGGACATCACCTCGATGTACGCGAACCTCGCCCACATCGCAGGCGAGCAGCGAGCGCGACCGCAGCAACGGCGGTTGCGCCTCCTTCAGGGTGAGGAGGATGTCACGGGCCAGTTGGCGGAGATCGGACCCGGCGCCGCCTGGTTGACGCTCAAAGCACTCGTCGAAGTGGCTCGCCCCGGTGACGAGGGTCACTGGAGAAGCTTCACCAGCGCGCGGCCCATCGCCTGGAAGACGGGAACGAGCTTCGGGCTCCGCGATGGATGGGCCGTCGGAACTACGAACCGTTACACCGTGGGCGTGTGGGTCGGTAACGCCAACGGTGAAGGCCGCCCCGGGCTCACCGGCGCGACCGCCGCCGCACCCATACTCTTCGACGTGTTCGGCCGGCTCGACAACGACTCCTGGTTCATGCCGCCTTACCGGTTCATGAAGGAGCTCGACGTCTGCAAGAGCGACGGCTTTCTCGCTTCGGGAGGCTGCGAGACCGAGCGCCAATGGGCCCCCGCCGAGGCTCATTTCGAGCGGCAGAGCCCTTTCCATCGACGGATCCATCTCGATTCCAGCGGCCGCTTCCGCGTCGACAGCGCGTGCGAATCCCCGAGCGCCATGACGCATCGTTCGTGGTTCGTGCTTCCGCCGAATCAGGAGTTCTACTTCCGAAAGTATCACGCGGACTATCGGCCTCTGCCGCCCTATCGAAACGACTGCCGGACGGTGGCGAGTGACGGCAGAGGTCCCATCGATTTCCTCTACCCCCACTCGGGAACGAGGCTCTATATCCCCCTCGAGCTCTCGGGCAACAAGGGACGGACGGTCTTCGAGGCCGTGCACCGCGACCCCGACGCGATCCTCCATTGGCACCTGGACGACGGGTATCTCGGCACGACCCGCACCTTTCACCAGCAAGCGCTCGACATGGAGCCCGGCTGGCACCAGGTCACCGTCGTCGATGCGGCAGGAAATCGGCTGTCTCGACGCTTCGAGGTCCTCGGAAGGGGGAATTGAGCTCGTCCCGAGAAAGGGGATGGGCAATTCGTAAGAAATAGGAGGAATGAATCCGAGTAGATTCTTGCGATGCGAACGAAAGATTCGAAAGTTACTTGAATCGCTTCGAGCGGCCGAAAAGAACCGATAGCCGAGAAGTTCGAGACCGTTGCTTGGCCGCACCCAGGTACCGCTCGGCTTGCTCGTGGCCCCACGTCTCAACCGTGTAATCCCAAATCCCGTCGAGATCGGCGCGGGCTTTCGGCCTGAGCGTAATCTCAAGCACGCTTGCGCCCGCGCGCCTTCCTCTCGATGAACGCTTCGACGTCGAACGGCTCGGCGGGGCCACTCTCGAGGCCTTCGTCGATGGCCTGACGTAGGGCCTTGAGCTTCGCTTCGCGCTCCTCGAGGAGCCTCAGGCCCGCGCGGATGACTTCGCTCGCGTTGCCATAACGGCCCAGAGCCACCAGGTCTTCGACGAATGCCGCGAAGTGCTCACCAAGCGTGATGCTCGTGTTCTTCCGCATCCTTTCTCTCCGGATGCATTATACCAATGGATACCATCAGATGGTATCCATTGACCTAACCACTAACTCATTCATTATGAGTCACTTATACCGCCTTCATCCCCGCTCCTTTATCTCCTTCGTACGCCGATGGGGCGCATGGG
>DASPGQ010000032.1 GCA_035620555.1 Vicinamibacteria bacterium | reverse complement strand
ATGCTGCAATGGGACCAGCCGCTCCAGGAATCGCTCATCCGGTTCGGCTCGATGCTCCTCCTCAACTTTCCGCCCTGGTCCATCGTGATCGGGCTCCTCGGCCTCGTGGAGCTCAACCGGCGTCAGAAATACGTTTTCTGGCTGATATTCCCGCTCTTCCTCGTCTACACCGCTCTGGTCGTGACGCTTCGTCAGCCGGAGCCGGTTCCGTCCTATCTTCTCGCCTGGGTCTTCTTCTCCGTCGCCGTGGGATACGGCTGGTGGAAGCTCCTATCCGGCGGCAACTGGCAGGGTTTCGCGGTGGCGCTCGTGCTCTCCGCTTCTCCGCTCGTGATCTACCGCTTCGCGCCGCTCGCGGTGCGGAAGGCGCAGATGGATCTGCGGGTCGAAGCGATTCTCGACGTTCCCAAGGAGCTTCCCCTGGACCACCTCGCCTCGCAGTTGAATCCGGACCGCCGGTACCTTCCCGAGGCCCGCGCCTTCGCGGAGAGCGCACTCGATCAACTGCCGGAGGGCGCCCGGGTCCTCGCGGTCTCCGGACCCGCGGAGCTGGTGATGGCGCCGCTCGCGTATCTCGTCGCGGTCGAGAAAAGGAAGCCCACGAGCGTGGTGATCCTCTCCGAGGGAGATGAGACCGGGCTGCGGACTCTTTTGACCGAGCCAGGGCCGCTTTTCGCGATGGGACTCCATCCGCCGAACCCGGCGGTGTCGGCGATTCTCTCGACGCACCAGTTTCGCGCGTCGGGCGAGTGGTTCGAGCTCGTTCCTCGATCGGAGATACACGATCGGATCCTCGCCGATGCGCCCATTCCCGGCACCTCCGACGACTCCCTCGGAGATGGAAACCTGGTGGGCGTCTGGTACGGCTACGTGGAGCCGCAGGGGTACCCCTTGAGCCTTCGCATCGAGGGTCCCTCGGGAGCGCTCTCGGGAAGCGCCGTCCTGAACGAAGGCGGCGCGCGGCCCATGACCGCGAAATTCACTCGACTCAGCTCTACGGTGGGCGCGGTGCTGGGAAGCGTGGAGTACGGGGAAGAGGGCGCCGATCAGCTCCACTTCCATCTCGACGCCACGCAGAAGGGGAACCGCCTCGAGGGAACGTGGAAAGCCTTCGAGCTCCCCGAGCTCTCGGGGAGGCTGGTGCTCTGGCAGCAGCGTTGATTAGTGCGCGCTCGGTCTTCGCTCAATGCGAGCGCGCTCTTCGAGCGCTCGCTCCTCGCTCACGCTCGGGGATCGGGCCCTCCCGCCTCCGCCCTCCGGGCTACGGCGAGGCTCGCAGAAGCGCTTCGCGCGAAGGCGGCCGGGCCGGTTGCCGCGGGGCGCGACTCCGCTGGTCTCAGCCGGCCTGTTGCTTACGGAAGATCTCGGGCTGGATTCCGTACTTCTTCATCACGTCGTAGAAATCCTTCCGATCCTTCCGGGCGAGCCGCGCCGCCTGGGAGATGTTTCCCTGGCAGATCCGGAGCACCTGCGAGATGTACTCCTTCTCGAACTCGCGCTTGGCTTCCTTGAACGACTGGAACTTGTTGGACGAGACGGGTACGTGGAAGAAGAGGTCCTCGGCGGTAATCACGTTGTTGCGCGTGAGGACCATGGCCTGCTTCACCTTGTTCTTCAGCTCGCGGATGTTCCCCGGCCACTGATAGGTCATCATCTTCTGAATGGCTGCCGGGGAGAATCCCTCGACTCCTCTTCCGAGCTCCTTGTTGAACTCGGTCAAGAAGTGGTTGATCAGCAGAGGGATGTCTTCCTTCCGCTCGCGCAGCGGCGGCAGGTGGATCGGAATGACGTTCAGTCGATAGAAGAGATCCTCGCGGAAGCTCTTCTCGGAGATTGCCTGGATGAGGTCCTTGTTCGTCGCCGCGATGACCCGCACGTCCACCTTGATGGCCCGCGTCGATCCAATGCGTTTGAACTCGCCGTCCTGGAGGACGCGCAGAAACTTCACCTGCAACGGGAGAGGCAGCTCGCCGATCTCGTCGAGGAAGAGTGTTCCGCCGTGCGCCTCTTCGAAGAGGCCTTTCTGATCGCTTCGGGCGTCGGTATAGGCGCCCTTGACGTGGCCGAAGAGCTCGTTCTCGATCAAGTTCTCGGGAATGGCGCCGCAGTTCTCGACGACGAACGGGCGATCGGCACGCTTGCCGGTGTAGTGAATCGCGCGAGCCACGAGCTCCTTACCGGTCCCCGACTCACCGTAGATGATGACCGGCACATCGTTCTGAGCGACGATGGAGATCTGGGTCAGGAGCTCTTCGATCTTTGGGCTTGCCCCCACGATGAAGTCCGACTTGCGTCGGCTCATGATCTTCGACCGCACTTGCTGCACTTCGTGGGACGTCCGCTGGCGGTCGACCGCCTTGCGCACCCGACCGACCAGGTCCTCTACGTCGAACGGCTTGGTCAGGTAGTGGTAAACGCCGTCGTGCATGAGGCGAACGGCTTCATTGACGTCGCCATAGGCGGTCATGACGATGATCGGGATATCGGGATTGAACTGACTAATCGAGCGGGCGAGCTCGTCACCCTTCAGCTTGGGCATCCTCACGTCAGTGATGACGAGGTTGAACACCTGCTTGCGGATCAGGTCGAGGCCTTCGTCTCCGTCCGCTGCGGTAACGACTTGATATCCCTCACGTTCCAGCCGCGTACGAAGCATGCGCTGCATGCTCGGATCATCATCGACAACAAGCACCTGCGGCCCTGCGGGCTCCTGCATCAAAGCGGCTCCATCTGTTGTTTCTAGGGTGTGGGGAAAATTATACATCACCGACCTCTTGATGTGAACTCCAGGTTAAGATGTGAACTCCAGGTTAAAGGCTGAGGTCGTCCGGGGGCCCCAAACCTTGTCCGAGGAGGGCGTCCACGGGAACGCCCCCGGAAGAGCTCTTGGCTTCTCCCAGTAGCGACCCGCACAATGCTCCCGACGCGCCGAGTCGACACAGGCATGGGTGTTTGCGCTGCAACTCGCATGCCAGAGCCTCTTTTGTCATCATCGTATAAGCCGAAACGACAGAGTATTTTAGAGCATTTATGGTGGGCGTCCCAGTAGGTGCCCTCCCACGTCTTGTGTGGATGCCACCATAACCGGACTCCTCGGCGATTAACCCCGAGATGAGATCCTCTTGGACAGGTTGTCCTCGATCCCTAACACTCTGAGCTTTCGATACTTGGACGGAAAACTCAGGCTCTTCCATCGCCGCTGGGGCGTGGGGGTTTCCCCTGGTGTCGATCGAGACTCCCTCGGTCGGCGCACTGTTCAGAAACGGGAAGGGTCCGGGCGTCAACGTCCCATTTCGTAGACGAGGTTCAAAGTGAAACGCGATGGACGGCTCGTTTCTCGAGCAATCTCCTCCGGCGTTCGTCCTGGGCTTTCCCACGTGAGGCTCAAGCTCATCTCCCGGTTGAGAAAGACGCTCGCCGACACCTCTCGGGTGACGGCACGGATGACGCTGGAGAACGTCTCCTCGCGGTACGCGACGTCGATCCGCACGAAATCGACATGGTCCTCGCGCGCTCTCCAAGGGGGACCGAGAGGCCAGGGAAGCCCTACGAACAGGCGATAGGTTCGACCGGTGATCGCAGGAATGGCGTCCTTGTTCCATTCGATGAGAAAGCCGAGCTGCTCCACGTTGCGCTCGCGTACCTGCGCGCGATACAGCGCATCGATTGCCTTCGACAGGGTCTCACGGGCCCCGGAGACGCCGAGCCGCTCTCGCAAAGCCCGGAGACCGTCGGTGTCGTACACTCGTCGCTCGTTGTAGCCGAGCTCGAGAGCTCGATGCTGAAGCTCGCGAACCTGCTTCGCCGCATCCCCCTCTCTCGTGAACGTGTGCCGCCGCCCGAAGAGCACGAGCCCGGTGCCGTAGATCTGTGCGAACCTCACGAGGCCAGGCTCCCAAGTCTGCCGGCTCGCGGCGGTCGCAATCAGCCGCGATCCGAGTCGAACATCGGCGCCGAGGGCGACGTCACCCACTCGATGGCGCAGTCGTCCCGTGGTGCGTTCATAGCCGGCTTCCGCCGTCAACTCGAGTGGCGCCCGAGTCCATTGCGTGGATACACGCAGGCGTTCCTGCGTGACATCAAAGCCCGCCTCCGTCCGCAATCGCGCCGCCTGCCCTTCCGCAAGTAACTCCAAGTGGTTTCCCCTCTGGTAGAGGAAGCCCGCAGATGCGAAACGGTCCTCCCGGGTCCTCGCTTCGGCGCGCGGGAGCATGCCGGTTGCGATGAACGCCTCGATCGAGGGGGGCTCGGGGACGCTGTCGTCGAAGTCCTCGCGAAATCCGAACAACAGCTCGAAGTCCTTCGACAGCCGCAGCGCGCCCTCGGTCGCGAGCTTCCACGAGCCACCTTCCTCGGCAGCGCGAGCTCGGGCGAGGAACCGGCGGGCCCGATAGCCTCCCTCGAGCACCGAGCTCACGTCGTCCCGGCTCGCGCCGACCTCGATCCGCGCGGTGTCGAAGAAGAGCCCTACCCTCTCGCCAACGACTTCGCCTCCAATGAAAGAGGATGCCCCCATTCTCACTCGGCTCTCGAAGCTCGAGACGACCCCGCCATCGTCAGAAAAGGCGTAACGAAGGTCCACCAGACGGAACGGGCTCGCCTTCTCGCTCATGGGGGGGAGGCGCAATTTGCCGAGGGGGTAATCTGGGTCGGCACCAACCAATGCTAGGGCGACGAGGGCGGGATCTAGGAGGGCCAAGTGGAGGATCCGATCGACGTGGAGCGGATGCGCCTTTCGTCTTCATCCGTCGGAAAATAGAGTGTGATGTCGGGAAGGAGCTCGCGGTAGGGCACGAGCTCCGCGCCTCCGGCGGCCGCCTCGATGCGTGAGCGCAGGAGAGCGACCGCTTCATGAGATTCGACGACCGGCTCGAAGCCTCCATCCGCCGTACGACCGAGATCGATAAGCCGGAACGCTCCCGGCTCGAAATCGAACAGATTGAACCAGTAAATGCGCTCGGTGCGCGGAATCGCTGCCCGGATTTCGTCGAACGTCCGCGTCATCCAATCAACGTGATGCTCCGTGCCGGCGGCTCCCGATTCGGTGATCCAGGTCGGTTGGTCCGACAGGGTCCCGAGCTCACGAAGAAAACGCGTGCTGTAGACGTGGTAGGCGACGCGGTCACAGTAGTTCTCGAGACCCGTTTCAATCATTACCCGGGCGCGAAGAAGTCCTTCCGCCGAGCCCACCGGAGCCGCGGCGACGATCGTCATGGAGGGGTCGTCCTCCTTGAGATGGAAATACGCAGGTCTCAAATAGTCGCGAACGTAGACGTCCGGTGCCAGCCCGGCAAAGTGCGTGGGCTCATTGAGGACCTGAGCGGAGAATCCGCCCGGGAGGCCCGCGAAACCGGGTGCTGCCTGAACGAAATCGCCGAAGATGGCGACGTAGGTCTCGAGCACCTCGTCACGGGTCTGGGGATTCGAGATTGCCTGCAGCAGATCGAAACCGGTGAACTGGCCGATGACGCCGAGCACGTCCATGCCGAGGGCGCGCGCGGCTCGGACGTAGGGGATCGCAGCGAGGAAATCCGGACCGAATCGATCGAACGAGATCGTGACCCGGATCCGCTCGAATCCCAGCTCGTACAGGGCCCGCATCTGGGCATCGACCAGCTCGGGAACGATGAGGGGAGGCGTGCGCCCCGCGTTCGCCTCCAGGCGTCGCACGGGCTGGACGTTGATACTGCCGTTAACGCGAGGGACCGGGATCCGAGCGCGAGACGAACCGAGACCGAGCACCGCCGAGGCAGAAACGTGAAGAAAATCGCGGCGCCGCATGGATGCCCCACTGTAGCACCGGCCGAGAGCCCCGGCAGAACCGCGCGCGGAGATCGCCTATCCGGTCTCGATCGCTCTCGGATGATCTTCGACCGCTCGTCCCGCCGCTTCGAGAGACCGAATGATGGAGGAGTAACGGCGCGCGCCGTGGGCCATACCGAAGCGATCCAATGCGGTCTGGCGGCAGCGATCTCGAAGCTCTTGCGGCACGGCGTCTCCTTCGAGCAGAGGTAAAGCCTTCTTTGCCGCCGCATCGAGATCGCGGTCGGTGAGCCCCGGAAGAAGGAGCCCACATCTTTCTTCGCTCAGGAGATGATCGAGATCGCCGACGCCGGTGTTGGTGATCACGGGTACCCCGGAGGCGAGAAACTCTCCGATCTTCGCGAATGACGATGCCTTCGCGGCATAGCTTGGCCTGACGAAGAATACGCCGAGTCTGAAGACCGAGAGCCACCGCGGTATGTCAGACGCGGCGACCGTCCGAACGAAAATGTCGTCGTCGGCGAGGCCCGCGTCTCGCGCCGCTTCGTAAAGCGGGCGCGGGTCGTGCGGCGTCAAGTAGACGAACGTTACTTCGGGCCGATATTTCTTCAGGTGAAAAGCGAACCGGAACATCTCCGCGGCAAGATAACGCCGGTTGAACGAACCGATGTTTCCGAACAGCAGCTTGTTCTCTAGCCCCGAACCTGCCAGGAGCATCCGATCTTGCGTTCGCGGTCGGAATCTCTCGAGATCTACGCAGCAGGGGATTACGGAGATCGGCTTTTCCCGGACGCTGCGTTTGGCCGCGAGCCTGGCTTTCGCCTCCTCGTCCCGAAGGACCGCCTTGGCTCGATCGGTAGCAACGACGACGTGATCCGAGCCCTCGAGGATCGCTTCCTCGAGGCGCTTGCTGACGCGATACAAGAAATGGGTGGAGCGAAAGAAACCGAGCTCCACGCTTTCCTCGGGCCAGAAGCCGGGCATGTCGAAGATCAGCTTTCCACCGAAGGCCAGCTTGACCGCTAGCCCGACCAGCGCGCTCGAGTAACCGCAAGCATGGAGACAGCGCGGCCTGCGCTCGACCGTGACCCGCATCGCCGTCGCCGCCCCTCGGACAAAGTCCCAGCAGGCCGTCGGAATCGAACGAGTGGCGCGGTGACCAAGGGGCCTCCAGGTGATGCCCTGCGCTTCGAGCTTGCCTCTCATCGAGGCGGTCCGAATCTCTTCTCTCAGTGCATCCGGCTCTTCGAACGAAACGACGGCGATCGTGAGGCCATCGCACGCCAAACGTTGCAAGAGATCGATTTTTCTGGCCTGCCCCAGCGGATCGAGCAGGCCATCGAACGTAATATAGAGAACGTCGACTGGAGAGAAGGGGTTCGTCAGCACGGCATGCAGCACGTCCTCTACCTAGCAACCCCGATGCCAATATGGACTTTCGCGATTGTCTCGCTCTCCGGAAAGGGCTTGGGGGAGAATTCACCTCATTGCTGGGGGGCAAAAATCAAGGGGTTTGACGGGAATCTCCTACGCGAGTCGGGTGGAGCGCCGGCCCCGTACTGACCGCGATACGGTCACAAACGCACTAATCGGCGACGGGTGAATAGCTTAGAGATCCTCTGCCGAGTCCGGCACGATCTGGCAAAGCTCTTGCTATATACCTCAGCGAAGTAGGAAGCGATAACAAGCGGCCTACGACGATCTTCCGTTGCCGCCAGCCTTGGCGCGGCCCGCTCCGGATGGAGCGCTTGCCCCGCCGGGCGGCACCGAGCGCGGTGGGGTCGGAGTGGGTGTGAAGGTCGATTCCGGTAACGGTCCCGGGCTTCGGTTTGTCACATCCAGGTTGGGGGCTCCGACCCTACCCGCTTTTTCTTTTTCTGGTCTATCTCGCTCAGGATTTCGCCGCCTTCCAAATATCCACGCATCCCTTGTAGTTCTCGGCGATCGCGTCGATCGCTTCCTTCGCGTTCAGATCTCCCTTCAAATGACCCGAAAGCGGCTCGCTGAAGTTCGTGCGACCCACGGCGAAACCAATGAACCCCTCGACCGGTGCCGACACTTCGAGCCACTCGTGCACCTTCTCCTTGTTCGAGCCTCGTCCGAGGAGGATTGCACCGACACGACTCCGGGCGGCGCCGGAACGAACCTGCTTCGAGACCTCTTCCGCCTGATCCCGAGAATCCAGCCCTTCGATTTTCCAGATATCGGGCTCGACGCCGAAGTCCTGTATCTGGGCGATTGCCTCGACCATGTGCTTGGGTCGAATTTCCGAATCGTACCGCTCTCCCGCGCTCTTGTCGGCCTCGGTCACCGCCGGCACGAGAAGCTCGAACATCAGGTAGTGGTCGTTCCACGCGTGAACATAGTCGGAGAGAAGCTTCAGCCTTCCGAGCTGCTCGCGATTCTCGATCGGGTCGTCTTCGGGGTGGTATCGAACGAGCACCTTCACCATGTCCGGCGCGAGGAAACGAAGATGGTCCTGCCATCGCGCTCCGTACTCGAAGTCGAAAACGTTCTGACCGCTCTTTTCGACGCAAACCGCCGCGGGGATACCTCGGGCTTTGGCATCGGCGATGATGTGGCTGCCGAACTGAGCGTCGACCAGGATTCCGACCTCCTGGCGCGGCACGCCCATCTCGATCGCGCGCAGCAACCCGCGGTAGATGATCGTCTTGGCCGCCGACACCGGCACGTGCTGCTCTTGATCGGGAGAGATCGCGGGCGCACCCTTGAAACCGAAGAAAGTCTTGGTGAAGCTCCCCCGATGGTCGAAGGGCTGAACGAACAACGGCCGGTCATAGCCAATTTCTTTCATCAGTGTTTCCTCCCTTATCGTGTCGGTGGGGAAGCTAGTCTATGCGGTGATGCGAGCCGACGCAATCTCGTGGATGGGGGCCGTCGGCGGATAGGGACGGACAGCGTGGAACTGTCGCTTTCTGCTACGATGGCATATGTTGTTGCTTCTTGCCCTCACTTTGGCGGGGGTCAGCGAGCAGTCGCTCCAGGAACGGATACTCGCCGCGCGAGACCTCGTTTCGCCCGCTCTCGTCAACGTCCAGCCCATCACCGACGTTTTCTCCTCGGGCGAGCGCCGCAGCTCGACCGGCGTGGGAAGCGGTTTCATCCTCGACGAACGAGGACATGTCATCACCAACTACCACGTGGCGGGAAAGGCGAAACGGCTGATCATCACCCTGTCCACCAGGGAGCGAGTTCCTGGCGTTCTCGTCGGAGAAGACCCCCTCACCGACATCGCGCTCCTGCGCCTCGAGCTCCGGCCGGGGCAGAAGATTCCCGCCAGCGTGGAGCTGGGCGATTCGGACACACTCGAAGTGGGCGAGCAAGTGATCGCCCTGGGAAGCCCTCTCGCCCTCCAACGCTCACTCTC
>DASPGQ010000031.1 GCA_035620555.1 Vicinamibacteria bacterium | reverse complement strand
ACGCCGTTCCTCTCTCGCTCACGGAACTCAATGGGGCCACTCAAAAAGATGCCGCCGAACGGATGGGCCTGACTCTGTCAGCGATGAAGTCTCGGGTATCCCGCGGACGCCGCAAGCTCAAAGAGCTCTTACTCGAGTGTTGTCATATCGAGCTGGACCGGCGACGAGGGATCGCCGATTTCGAGTCGCGGAATACACCTTCCTGCGCGTGCACAGATCAGAAGCGAACCTGACCCGTCGTATCTTCTGACCCAGGCTACGGAAGCCCCACGCGGCGGATCAGGTCCGCGAAGCGGGGGTCGTCGCGAATCTCGTCGAACCAGTACCAGTCGGTGCCGAGGAACAGCAGGAACGGGTTGTGCTCCTCGAACCCCATCTCGAGCAGCTCGAAAGTCCGGTCCTTGTCGCCGAGCGTTCCGTAGATCAAACCCGTCTGGACTGAGACGCTGTAGCGCTGCCGGGCCGCGCGATCGTTGAGCTCGGCGATCGTCGCGAGCGCTTTGTCCCTCTCTCCGGCCCGGCCGTAGGCGCAACCCAGGTCCATCAGCGTCAGCGAGATTCCACCTGAGTGCGCGTTGGCCCGCTCGAGCTCGGAGATCGCCTCGGGCAGCTTGCCCTCGAGCAGGTAGGCGAGACCCCGGGCCGTGAACAGGACCCAGTGGTCGGCGTTCACTTCCGCCGTTTGCCGGCGCCGCTCGAGCAGCTCGTCGCGCCGCCTCGTCGCGGCCAGGAAGTACAGCTCGTGCCCGCGAACCAGCATGTCGAGCGGCGCGAGCTCGACGGCACGCCGGCTCTCCTCGAGCCCTTTCTCCATGTCCCCCATGGTCATCCAGTAGTGCGCGAGCCAGTGGTGCGTGGGCGCGTACTCCGGGTCGAGCTCCAGCGCCCGGTCGAGCGAGCGCTTCGCCGCCGGAAAGTCCCAGTCGTAGAACAGGACGGCGTGGCCAAGTGCCGCGTGTGCCGCGGCCAGACGGTCGTCCAGCTCCAGCGCTCGCGTGGCCTCGGCCTTGACCATCGGCCAGATCACCTGCGGTGGGGCCATGGCCATGTAGCCGATGGTCGAGTAGATGTTCGCGAGGCCGACGCGGGGCAGCGCGTAGGCCGGGTCCGCCTCAATGGCGCGCTTAAAGTAGTCCTCGGCGTTCTTGAGGCCGACGGGGTCGACATGATTCCAGTGGTAGAGGCCCTTGAGGTAGAGGTCGTAGGCCTCCGCACTCCTCGTCTCGCCCCCGGTCAACTCGCGTCTCTCGTCCCCGCTGAGCTTCACGCGCAATTGGTTCGCGATCTCGCTGGCGATCGAGGCCTGGACCGCGAGCAGGTCGTTCACGCTGCGGTCGTAACCCTCGCCCCAGATCTGAGTGCCCTCGGCGACGTCGACGAGCTCGGCGCCGATGACCAGCGTGTCGCCCCGGAGCAACACCCGTCCCGTCAGCACCGCCCCGACCCCAAGCTCCCGACCCGCCTGCCGCGGGTCGACGTCGGCACCCTTGAAGCGGAAGCTCGTCGAGCGGGCCATCACCTTCAGGCTCGACAGCCGGGCGAGCCGGTTGATCAGGCTCTCGGCCACGCCGTCGGCGAGGTACTCGACGTCGGGATCGCCACCCGTGTTCTCGAAAGGCAACACGGCCACCGAGGTGACGGCTTCTGGCACGAGCGGACGCGGGTCGACTCGAGCGCCGTAGAAGTAGGCGCCCACCGCAGACACCACCACGGCCAGTCCCGCCAAGAGCGCTCGCTTGTGACGGAGCGTCCAGCTCCCGGGCGTCGACCCGGCACCGGACGCCAGCATAGGTAGCGGCTGGGACGAGGCGGATTCGAGAGCGAGGGCCAGGTCGTGAGTCGACTGGAACCTCCGGCTGGGGTTCTTGTCGAGGCACAGTTCCACGATGCTGGCAAGCCCCGGCGAGCTGGAAGCGTCGGAGAGCGTGGGGGCGTCCTCCTTGAGGATCGCGTTCATCGTCTCCACCGCGGTGTCGCGCCGGAACGCGCGCTCCCCCGAAAGCATCTCGAACAGCACCGCCCCGAACGAGAAGAGGTCGGAGCGATGGTCGACCTCGACGCCCCTCACCTGCTCGGGCGACATGTAGCCCACTGTTCCGAGCACCGTTCCCGACGCCGTAACGGTCTGCTCCTCGCTCGGGTCGGAGTCCTCCGGACGCGTGAGTTTGGCCAGTCCGAAGTCGAGGATCTTGACGCGCTCGTCCTTCGTGACGAAGACGTTCTCCGGCTTCAGGTCGCGGTGGACGATACTCTTGTCGTGCGCCGCCGACAAGCCGTGCACGATCTGTAACGCGTAGTCGAGCGCCCGACTCGCCGGCAGCGCCCCGCCCTCGAGGCGCGCCCGCAAGGTATCGCCCTCGAGCAGCTCCGAAACGACGTACGGGGTGCTGTCGTGCGTACCGACGTCGTAGACGGCGAGAACGTTTGGGTGGTTGAGCGCGCCGGCGGCGCGCGCCTCCTGCGCGAAGCGGCGCAGGCGTCGCGATCCGCGATCTCGTCGGGCAGGACCTTGATCGCGACCTCGCGCCCGAGCCGCGGGTCGCGCGCCCGGTAAACCTCGCCCATCCCGCCCTTGCCGATGGTTGAGACGATTTCGTAGGGGCCGAGGCGAGTTCCCGCGGCGAGAGTCACGTCGAAAATCTACCAGTTCGCGAACTGGGGTTCAAGCTCACTGACAACGACATTCGGCCTAGATGCGACGGTCCGGCGAAAACGTACGCCAGACCCAGCTACGAACGCTCCGAACCGAACCCGAGATGATTTGCGAGTCCTTTTCATCATGCGGAGTCATCCACAGTCACTTTGTTCGCATCGCAGCCGGAACATCCCTCTGGGCTCAATGAGGGTTACAATGAGTTTTCATCCGATTTTCATCGAAGAGGGACTATGACCGCCGTTCGTGCAGGAGAAGGTCGCTTGGGGTCTCGGGTTCGAATGGCGGCGCTGGCCGTTCTCGCCCTGCTGTTCGCCGTTATCCCGTGGCGGCTCCATGCGGCGGTCGTTCCGGTCTCGAGTCCGGCCGAGCTCATCGCCGCCATCAACGCCGCGTCGCCGGGCGATACGATCACGCTTTCGGCAGGCACCTATTCGATTTCGCAGAACCTCTTGTGCGATACCCCCGGCACCGAGGCGGACCCGATCGTCGTCCGTGCCGCCACGCTCGGCCAGGCATTGATCGAGTTCGACGCGGTCGAAGGGTTCAAAGTCTCCGCCCCCCATTGGCGCTTCGAGAATCTCGAGATCGAGGGCGTTTGCAGTACCCACGACGCGTGCGAGCACGCGTTTCACGTGTTCGGGGCCGCCGATTTCACCCACATTCGCGAAAACCGCATTCGCGAGTACAACGCGATGATCAAGGTCAACGGAGTCGATCCCGGAGGCGGGATGCAGTTTCCCGACGACGTCGTCATCGAGTTCAACCACCTCTACAATACGACCGTTCGCAACACCGCAAACCCCGTGACGCCGATCGATGTCGTCGGTGGACGGCGCTACGTCGTGCGGGGGAACACCATCCACGACTTCGGGAAGGGTCTCGGGAACACGATCTCTTACGCCGCCTTCTTGAAGGGAAACTCGAAGGACGGTCGATTCGAGCGGAACCTCGTCATTTGCGAGCTGAACCACACGGACGGGATTCGCCTCGGTCTTTCCTTCGGAGGCGGCGGCACGGCTCCGGACTCGGTGTGCGAGGAGAGCACCTGTACTCCCGAGCACAGCAACGGCATCATGCGAAACAACCTCATCGTCGAGTGTCCCGACGATGTCGGCATCTATTTGAACGAGGCGACGAACACGCGTATCTACAACAACACGCTCTATCGCACGACGGGGATCGACGTGCGTTTTCTCGCGAGCTCGGCCGACGTAAGCAACAACCTCTTATCCGGCGCCATCCGCAATCGGGACGGAGGATCTTCGAACCAGACCGCGAACCTGGTGAACGTCACCGATCCACAGTTTGCCGCCTGGTTCGACAATCCCGGGGCTGCCGATTTCGACCTCGTCGACGGGACCACATTCGTGGATCAGGGAACATTTCTCTCCGACGTCTACGACGACTATTGCCGGAACCTTCGCGACGACGGCTTCACCGATATCGGCGCTCTCGAGTACGATGGGGACGGGCCGTGCGACTCCTCAATGGCCGGGGGCGTCGGAGTCGCAGGCGATACTCTGAAGCGTCTCCTCGTCACCAAGACCGGCGCCGGGGCCGGAACGGTCGAAAGTCAGCCGATGGGGATCGACTGCGGAGCGGACTGTGTCGAGGACTTTGTTGATGGCTCGGTGGTTTCCCTGAGCTTGGTTCCAGACGGCGGATCGGAGCTGGCCAGCGTCGGCGGAGACACGGACTGTTCCGACTCCATCCTGAGGATGACGTCCGACCGGTCCTGTATCGTCGACTTCGACCTGTGCGCCATTCCGCTCGTCACGATCATGAACGAAACCCTGGCAAACGAGATGCGAGAGGCATGCGACGAGATGTTCGTCGGCCCCATGGTGACGATCTCCGGAGAGGTAACGCTGCGCGCCGGATCGCTCGTCACCCTTGGTGACGCCTTCGTCGTCGAGTCGGGAGCGTCGCTCACGATCGCGATCGGCCCGCCGTGATCGGACCGGTCTTCTACACCTCGTGTCCCGGTCTACGCCACCTCCGGTTCGTCGTTGCCGATGATCCGAGCGCCATCGTACCATCGCGAGTTGTGCAGGCCGGCCGTAGACTCGCTCACTACGAGATCCTGGAGCCCATCGGCAAAGGCGCGATGGGAGAGGTTTATCGCGCCAGAGATTCGAAGCTCGGGCGCGACGTCGCTATCAAAGTCCTTGCCCGGGAGTTCGTCCGCGACCCCGAACGGTTGAGCCGCTTCGAGCGCGAGGCCAAGCTTCTGGCGCAGCTCAATCACTCCAATATTGCCACGCTGCATGGTCTCGAGGAGTCGAGCGGCCAGCCGGTTCTCGTAATGGAGCTGGTGGAAGGCGAGAGCCTCGACGAGCGCATCGCCAAGGGTCCCCTCGAAGTCGGTGAGGCGGTCGCGCTCGCGATCCAGGTTGCGGAGGGACTGGAGGCCGCCCACGACAAAGGCATCGTTCACCGGGATTTGAAGCCAGCCAACATCAAGCTGACGCCCGAGGGCCGGATCAAGGTTCTCGATTTCGGTCTCGCCAAAGCGTTCGGAAACGAAGGGCTTGCTGTCGATGGGTCGCAATCCCCGACCATCGCCCGTGGCGAGACGAGCGCAGGCATGATCCTCGGCACGGCTTCCTACATGAGTCCCGAGCAGGCTCGCGGCCAGAGCGTCGACAAGCGCACCGACATCTGGGCTTTTGGTTGTGTTCTCTTCGAGATGTTGACGGGCCGTAAGGCATTCCCGGGCGATAGCGTCGCGGACATCCTGGCCGCGGTAGTCAAGACCGAGCCGGACTGGGAGTCGCTGCCGAAGCAGACGCCGAGGAAGATCCGAGAGCTCCTCCGACGCTGTCTTCGAAGAGAGGCCGCGCGCCGGCTGCGGGACATCGGTGATGCCCGCCTCGAGATGGAAGAAGCCCTGGCGGAGCCCTTCGAGAAGGTTCCCGTCGTCGAGAGGCGGGGCGCCTTGGGTGTGCGATGGCTCGCGGCCGCGGTAACGACCGCGCTCGTGTCGATCGGTCTTCTCGTTTGGAACGTCACCCGGTCGGAGCCGAGGCCGGTGACTCGCTCGATCATCCCTCTCGAACCGGGCGTCGAACTCTGGGATGCCACCGCGCCCGCGGTGGCCCTCTCTCGAGATGGACGATCCTTGGCCTATGTTGGCCGCAAAGAGGGCTCGAGCCGGATCTACTTTCGGGGACTGGATGAGTTGGCAGCGCGAGTCATCGAGGGAACGGACAGGGGTGGAGGCCCGTTCTTCTCATCGGACGGCCAGTGGTTGGGCTATTCCGTCGATGACGAATGGATCATGAAGGTGTCGCTTGGTGGCGGAGCACCGGTAAAGGTGGTCCAAGGTGGCTGGAAGAGTGGAAGCTGGGGGCCCGACGGCTCCATCGTCTTCTTCCACCGGGAGAACTTTGGGCTCACGCGAATTCACGAGACCGGCGGCCCCTCCGAAGTTCTCACGACGCCGCCTCGGGAGAAGCTCGAGTCCATGCACAAATTTCCTCAGGTTCTACCAGGAGGCAAGGTGGTTCTGTTCACGCTCGGCCGCGCGGATATTCTCTCCTTCGACGAGGCCTCCATCGCCGTCCTCGATCTCGACAGCCGGGAATACAAAGTCGTCCTCGAAGGAGGGACCTGCGCGCGCTACAGCCCCACGGGGCACCTGGTCTACGCGCGGGGGTTCAAGCTCTTCGCGGTGCCCTTCGATCTCGGTGCGCTCGAAGTGAGAGGCAGTCCCGTTCCCGTCGTCGAAGGCGTGAACATGTCGCCCACTGGGGGAAAAGCCGACTTCGACGTGTCAGGAGACGGGACGCTCCTCTACGCACCCGGCCAGGCACCGACCGCGTTCCCCCGGGTCTTCTGGGTCGACCGCGAAGGTCATCGTGAGCTCCTGATCGATGAACCCCGGTCGTTCGGCGACGTCCGGATTTCTCCCGACGGTCGCTACTTGGCCCTCGTCATGAGCGGCGCCAACGTGAGTACCTGGGTGTACGACATCCAACGCGGGACATTGGGACGGCTCACGCGCGAGTTCGACAATCTGTCGCCCGCATTCTCGCCCGATGGCAGCCGGTTGGCGTTCACATCGAACCGTGGCGGCACGTTCAATATCTTCGCGCAGGTATCCGACGGCAGCATCGAAGCCGAGCGGTTGACGACGAGCGAGCACATTCACGGAGGGCCCGCATTTTCGCCGGATGGAAAGAGCCTGATCTACCAGGAGTACCATCCGGAGACTGGAATCGACCTATGGGTGTTGACGCCAGGCGGTAGCTCGGCACCGGAGCCTTTCGTCCAAACGAAGGCCAGCGAGCGGTTCACCATGTTCTCTCCCAACGGGCGCTGGGTCGCGTACGAATCCGATGAGACCGGTCGCTACGAAGTCTACATACGATCTTTTGGCGGTCCTTCGCGCAAGTGGCAAGTCTCGACCGGCGGGGGGGAAGGCGCTCTTTGGGGACAGGACGGGCGTGAGATCTTCTACTTTCACGAGGACAAATTGATGGTGGTCGACATCGCGAATGCGGACGGCAATGAGCTGGAGCTCGGACAACCGCGCACTCTTTTGGATATAGGCGCGTACGAATTCTATGACCTGGCGCCCGACGGCCGTTTCGTAATGGTAGAGAAACAGCCTGAGCGAGAGACCTCACCGACCGAGCTCGTGCTCGTCCAGAACTGGGGCGAAGAGCTGAAGCGACTGGTTCCCAGCAACTAGAGCTCAAGGCAGCGTTCGAGCGTCGGCGACCTCAAGTCACAGAAAGCCCTTACAGCGTTGGAGCAATGTAACAATAGCAAGTGCAGGTGTCGCCTCGGCTCAGCGACGTGCGTGATGACGCGTGCAAGAACTCGAGAGCAGCGACACGGTGCTAGTCTGGCTTGAAGCGAACAATCGGATAGTCGGGGTCGAGTGGTTCATCTTTGGCAGCCAGTTCCTCGAACTTCCGAACGATATCGTCGAAGGTCATGCGATCATAGTGGGCTCGTGGCCAGGTGATCATTCCGTTGAAACGGCGGCCTTCTTCTATCCATCTGTGGGCGACGACTACCGAGGGCTGGTCGTTCGTCACGAAAACGCGACCGAGCTCGGAGGCTTTCTCGAAGTGCTCGAAATCCAGAGCAGCCTCAGGGAGTGTATCGACGCCTCGGACAACGTCCCAGCCAGCTCGTCGGAGAGCTTTCACAAGGTCGCCACGGACGTCGTTGTCGGTATAGAGGGGAAATCGACCAGCCACGCTAACGCGGGGTCGAGGCTCGGCGTTTGCTGAGAAACTCGGCCCTATCGCGCTCGAATCTTTCTTCCGACGCTTCGTCTTCCGCGACATACGCGTCGATTTCTGCCCGGTTGTCGTGATAGTAGGTGAGCGCCGCGTAGACCTGTGCCTGGCTCAAGTCAGGGTACTGCTCGAGCATTTGCTCAGTGGTGTAGCCCCTTTTCTCCAGGAAGACGATGTCGAGCACGCGCACCCTCGTCCCATCGATGCAAGGCCGACCGGCACATATGCCCTCGACCTTCCGGATGTGGGGGTACACGTAGCCACGCTTCTTGTCCCAGGTTTCCATCGTCGTGGCCATGACTTCTTTTATTCTAGCTTAGCTTTTGGCTCCTTGCTTCCGAGCAGTCCTTGCTCGTTCCGTGACGTCTCATCCCTGGTCGACGTCGCGAACGCAGACGATAATGACGTGTTCCCACCGGAACTCATCACCGCAAGCGTTCTAGCTCTCGCGACCAGTTCAGAACGAGGTTCAGCCGTGTCGGGAGAACTTCTTCTTTGGCTTCGGCCACAACGAACCGCTCGGAATCCGGCATGACATCGTAGGCGACGACGTCGGTGGTCCGCTCGAACAGCAACTCAGGTTCTCCGAGCACGAGCTCTCCCGAGAGGTCGGTCTCGACGACGAGAAACTGTTGGCCGTTGCGATAGAAGAGCTCGCGGCCGTCGGCGCCCCACGCGGCATCGTGGCCTCCGTTGGTCGAGACTTGCCACTTCTCGCCGCCATCCGGGAACGAGCGCACGTGAATCTCGGGCCGACCCGATTCGTCTGATTCGTACGCGACGAAACGACCGTCGGGAGAGAATGCAGGGTGCCGCTCCACGAAGGGCGACTGCAGGAACGGTCGCGTCGTTCCATCCGCCGAGAGCAACCACAGGTCCCAATTCGTCTGGTAATGCTGCTCCTCGAACGCGAGCGTCGCGCCGTCGGGGGACCACGAGCCCGCCTGTTGCGGCTGATCGCTTTCGGTGAGGCGCTCGGCATCGTCACTCCCGTCGGCACGCTGCGAGAACAAATTCTTCTGGCCGCCGCGATTTGAAGTGAACGTCACGCGCTTCGCGTCAATGCTCCAAATGGGGTACTGGTTGTCGTAGCCGTAGGCGAGCCGCGTCATCGTGGTGCGCGATAGGTCGTAAGTCCACAGTGCCTGGTTCGCACCTCCGATCTCGAGCGCGAGCTGCCGCCCATCAGGCGACAAACGAACGTTCTGAAACGCGCCTACGGTCTCGATGAGAGGTTCCTCACGCCCTTGACGATCGATCGATACCACTCGGCTGTGTTGTTCCCACGAGCTCCCGGCGGCGTAGATGAGAGAGCCTTCTCGAGAAAGCGCGAATTCTGCGGTCCCGGAAACGGGGCTCGTGATGACGCCTCGAAGAGCGCGCTCCGGGGCACCGGTCACCTCGAGGGTATCGAGATCGAACGGTACTGAAAAAAGATCACCCGCTCGCGCGTAGACGAGGTGCCCGGTAGGGCTATAGCGGGGGTGCATGCCTCTCTCTAGAACTACGCGGTACTCACCCGTGTCGAGGGAGAGGACCGCAATCGACGCGTCATCCCAGGAGGCGATGTCGCCCGTTCCCAGCGTGAACAACACCGCCTCGTCGCCCGGCAGCATTTCGGGGAACCGGTGCGACTTCTCTCCACGCCCTCGGTCGGGCTCGGTTAGGATCTCGACCGCACCGTCCGCGGCAACGCGGGAAAGTCCCATCGTTTTGTCGGGCGCGAACACGATCGTGCCGTCGGCGGCGAAGCTCGCCCCAAGGACGGTGCCGGTCTCGGCGATCGTCACCGGCGCCCCGCCGCTGACCGAGACCTTCACGAGCTTTCGATCCGCCGACGAGTAGAACCCCACCCAGCGGCCGTCTGGTGAGAAGAAAGGCGCTCCAATTTCTTCGGTCCCGCTCACGAGCTTCCCTCGCTCCTCGTCCATCGAACGCAGATAGAGGTTCGACTCTCCAGCGACATAGGCGACATATCGCCCGTCCGGAGAAATCGCAACCGACGGAAGCTCGGTGTGTCGTGCGAGAACCTCCGCGGGATCCAGCGGTACGACCACGCGCGTGATGCGACCGGGACTTGCGCCCGAGTGCATGAGGGTCCAGACGAACAGGCTGAGCGCAACGACCGTCACGAGCGCGGGCACCACGAGAGCGAGCGGGAGCGGGCGGCGCACCGGCGCTTTCTCCGATGCGAGCGGCTCGTTCCATGCGTCGTCGATCTCGATGCGGGCGTCACCGATATCCCGCAATCGCGTGAAAGCGTCTTTTCGCAGACACCGGCGGAGCATGTCTTTCACCCGGATAGGCGTTGGTAACGGCAACGCGTTCCAGTCGGGCTCCTCTCCGACGACCGCGGCAAAGATGTCGGGAACTGCTTCGGCGGGAAACGCTCGGTGGCCGGTGAGCATCTCGTAGACGACGCAGCCGAAAGCCCAGATGTCGGTGCGGGTGTCGACGAATTGTGCGCGCGCTTGCTCGGGGCTCATGTAGGCCGCCGTTCCGAGAATCGTGCCGGCGCGGGTCCCGGTGCTCGCCGACGCGTCGATCGGATCGTCATCGAGCGCTTTCGCCAGTCCGAAGTCCAGAACCTTCACCTGGCCGTCGGGCGTGATCTTGATGTTGGCGGGCTTCAGATCCCGATGGATGACTCCACGCATGTGGGCCGATTCGAGCGCTTCGGCAATCTGCTTCGCGAGCGCGAGCGCCTCGTCCACCGCGAGCGGGCCTTTTTCGATTCTCTCTTCGAGCGTCTCCCCTTCCACGAGCTCCATTACCAGATAGCGTGTTTCACCGTAACGTTCGAGCCCGTGGAGGGTGGCGATGCCGCGATGGTTCAACGAAGCGAGCAACCGGGCTTCGCGCTCGAAACGCTCGAGACGCTCACCGACTCGGGCGAACTCTTTCGGAAGGACTTTGATGGCCACATCCCGTTCGAGCTTCGTGTCTCGGGCGCGATACACGTCTCCCATGGCGCCGGCACCGATGGCGGAGACGATCTCGTACGCGTCGAGCGAGGTTCCGGTAGCGAGAGCGTCACCGCCACGTGCACTCGAAAGGGTCGTGGTTTCGAGATAGCTGTCTTTTTCGAACGCAAGAAGAGATTCGACTTCTTTCCGGACGGACGGGTCGGGACAGGCTCTTTCGAGGAAACCGGCGCGCCCCTCGGGCGGGAGCTCCAGGGCCGCTGCGGCGAGCTCTTTGATCTCGGCCCACCGTTCGGGCGTCACGGACGCGTGTCTCCTTCGAGCTCCCGGCGAAGCCAAAGCCTTGCCACGTTCCAGTCGCGGGTCACGGTCGCGCGCGACGTGTCGAGAACGCTCGCCGTCTCCTCGACACTCAAGCCTCCGAAGTATCGGAGCTCGACGATGCGGCACTGCCGGGGATCGAGCGCCTCGAGCCGCTCGAGCGCTTCATGGAGCGCGAGGACGTCGACATCGACTGGCGCCACACCCCCGTGCGCCTCATCGAGCGTGACCCGGGCCGCCGCCGCGCCCCGTTTGGCGGCCCGGCGTTTGCGCGCATGATCGACCAGAATCCGCCGCATGACCTGTGCGGCAACGGCGAAGAAATGCGCCCTGTCCTGCCAGCCGACCTCGCGATAGCCAAACAAACGCACAAATGCTTCGTTCGTCAGCGCGGTGGGCTGAAGCGTGTGAGCGTGGCGCTCGTGCCGCAGATGATTGCGAGCCAGCCGATGAATCTCGCCGTAAACGATGGGAACGAGGTCGTCGAGCGCCTCGTCGCTCCCGCCTTTCCAGGCATGGAGAAGCTCGGTAACCCCTCGACCCTTCGAAGCTTCCACGGGCGCCCCTCACGCCATGAGTCGGCTCGAGCCCGTCTTGCGCCTATTCCACTAGGGGCCGGCCACGACTCGATGGCGCCTTCACTCTCGACGTACGAGGGCGATTCTAAGGCGGACGCGGTTCCAACCGCAAGGATCGTGGTCGGCCCCGGCCGGGAGAACACGAACGATGAAAATCGCACAAGCCCTTTTCTTGGCGTTAGTTGTCACCACCATCGAGAGCCTCGCCCAGACGTATCAGGGCGGTGTGCGCGGCGCTGTCCGGGACAGCACGGGAATCATCCCCGGGGTTGCCGTCACGCTCGTCGACGAGGGCACCAATGCGACCCGCACGACGCTCACCAATGACGTGGGCCAGTACTCGTTCCAGTCGGTACAGCCGGGAATCTACACCCTGCACGTAGAGCTCGCCGGATTTCGACCGTTCCAGCACACCGACATCGAGATCGGGGTCCAGCGATTCGTCGTGCTCGACGTCGAGCTCGTGATCGGCGACATCGAGGAATCGATCACCGTCACCGGTGAAGCTCCCTTGCTCGAGACCGCGACCGCCTCACGGAGCTCGTCCCTCGAAAGCGAAGAGATGAAGATCCTCCCGACGCCGGCACGAAATCCCTTCTTCCTCGCGATCACCACGCCCAACGTCGTCCCCACCGGGAACCCGGTGTTCCAGCGCATGCAGGATCAGAGCGCCAATGCCTCATTGTCAATCGCCGGCGGTCCGAACCGTGCCAACAACTACACCCTCGACGGCGTGGCGATCACGGACCTCACCAATCGAGCCGTGATCATCCCGAGCCTCGAGTCCGTGGAAGAGGTCAAAATCCAGGCGAACACCTATGACGCCGAGATGGGACGAACCGGCGGC
>DASPGQ010000030.1 GCA_035620555.1 Vicinamibacteria bacterium | reverse complement strand
CACTTCGATGTCCGCGAAGTGTCGGATCGCACCGTACGTCGTGCGACCGGAAGCGATTGCGCGGAGAATTCGGAAGTAGCCCGCAGCAGCTCGAAGCTCGCTCTTGAGGACGAACTCACCTTCCGCGACGAGCGGTGAGGCCGGATCGCCGTAGAGCCGGCGGATATTCCCGCGATGCCCGACCTTGTCGTCCCAGCGCGTGAGGTACGTCGGCATGCCACCGACGACGGCATGGCAGATGACGCGCTCGGCGGGAGAAAGACGCGGTACGAACAATGCCGCTTCTTCGAGCTCGAACGGCCTGAGATTGAGCCTGGCATCGATTCGGCCGAAGAGCGGCGCGCGTGCGGCCTGCAGATCCTCCATCAGCGCCTGAGCCGAGCCGCAGAGCACAAGATGCAGCTTGCTCGCCCGGGCCTCCCGGTCCCAGAAGCGCTGAATGACTGATGGAAGAGCGGGCTCGGTCTCGACGAGGTAAGGGAACTCATCGAGCACAACGACGAGCCGTTGGCGAGCGGCTCTACGCGCGAGGTACCGAAGCGCGACTTCCCAGTCGGGGAAGTCGCTGTGTGCCAGCAGGTCGTCACCGGACGGTTTGAAGCTTTGTCTGACCGCCGCGGAGAATCCGCGCAACTCGGCTCGCGCCGCTTGCTCCGTCGCCCCGTAGAACACGGCCCGCTTGTCTTCGACGAACCGCCCGAGTAGCCTCGTCTTGCCCGTGCGCCGGCGGCCCCAGACCATGACGAGATTTGGTCCGGGAGTCGCCCAGGCGCGCTCGAGAGTCCGGATCTCCGCTTCGCGGTTGAAGAAAGCTTTCTCCGCCATAGTTAACTAGTATGACACACTACTAGTGTTGCATACTAGTTCTAAGGGTATTGTTGAGGGTGGCTCCGAGATCTCCCTAGCCCGAAGGTTAGCCTCGCCGAGCCGGGAGGGAGGCATGCCCAGACCTTGCCCCTGCCTCCAGGCCAGACGACACGGGGCGTTTGAACTCGGTGCGGGGAGCGGGTCCGTAAGGCTCGTCGTCAGCCGCGCTCCCAGGCTTTGAGGGTCAGGAACTCCCGCCGCGTTTTCGGTCCGTAGGTCGCGAATTTCGGATCGGGGGCGTTCCGGTAGTTCTCGCGCCGACGGGTGAGCTCATCGCGGCTCGCGCGCAGGCGCACCTCCTCCACGTCGATTCCGTAAGGACGCGTCGCGTTGAGCCCGAAAACCTTGGCCCGCAGCTCGGGGGTGATGGCGGGATAGCCGTGGCGCGCTTCAAGCTCCGCGGAGATCTCGAAAACGCGAAACGCCTGAATCTGGTCCTGCGGCGAGCCGTACCAGATCGAATCCGTGCCCCAGAGCACGTTGTCCTGGCCGACATATTTGAACAGCTTGCCGAGCGCATGCGCCGCGCTGTCGGGCTCGCGCATCAGGAACCGCCACGTGCTCCCGAGCTCGGCGTAGACGTTGCTGTTCGGCGCGACGTCGTTCTCGATGAGCGAACGGACCAGGGTATCGATGCCGTCCCCCGAGCCCTCGCCCTCGTATGGCCCTTCCGGCTTACCGGCGACGTAGCCCGAGTGGTAGACGAGAAAGTCCACGTCGGGAAAGCGCTTCGCGACGATGCCGATGTCGCTGCACTGGCTGTGCTCGTAGGACTTTGGCCCGAAGGGAAGCCCTTTATGGACGCAGATGATCTTGACGCCGAGGCGGCGCGCCTTCTCGATGAAGGGAATGCCCGTCTCCTCGTCGTGCAGGAAAAAACCGACGCCGCCCGGCCCGTACTGCGTGTACGTCTTCCATCCACAGACGTTCCAGCGCTCCTTCAGCTCGTCCATCGCCTCGAGATCGCCGTCCTGGTTCGGATTCACCCGACCGTGGAGCATCAGACGCTGGTTCCCCTCGAGGTCGGCGACGATCCGGCGCGTCCGGTCCGCCTCCTCGATGGTCAGCGGCTCGGCCTCGCGCGTGGACGGCACGAACGACAGCACCATCATGTCGGTGTCGCTGTCGAGGAATACGTCCTTGACGAACTCCTTCGGGCCGATGCATTGCAGGTGGCTGTTCCGGTCCGCCTGATCGGCGAGCTCGCACTGGGTCTTCGTCGCGAACCCGAAGCCCTGGCCCCGCTCTGGCTCCTCGCGGATCCATCGCCCGCTCGGATCGACGAAGTGACCCTGCACGTCGAAGATGAACTCGCGGCCCTCGAGCGCCGCCGCGGCGAGCTCGGGGTCGTCGGCCGCCGCCTGCTCTAGGGCGAACCGCCCTCCTGTCTTGCCAGCGCTGGCGTTCACCCCGTTCATCGCGAGGAGCGTGCTCGCCGCGCCGCAAGACGAGATCAGAAACGACCGGCGGTCGACGCCTCGTCGCTTCGCGTGATACGTCGCGCGCTCCAACGCGACACGGTTCGCGAGCGCGTTCGTCTCCGTGAGCGGGATCGGTGCGAACTCGCCGTTCGAAGTCGAATCCACTTTGATGGGAAGCCGAGTTCCGTCGGGGTCGTGGCGGTAGGTCATGTGTCTGGTCTCCGTCTGATTGGGAGATTCTACAACGCGCAGCCACCCGTTCCGGTAGCTGACAAAGTACGCCCATCCCGGAAATCCGAGCTTCGATTAAATTCCACGGTCTTGGATCGAATCATGCCCCCTGGGAAGGGGAGCCCAACGTCATTCGCTGAAGCATTGCAACGGTGGACCTTGGGTGTGGCCGCATACATCTTGCGCCCACATCATGGTTCCCATCGACACCCGGTTCGAGCACGAGTATTGTTATTGTGACGATTAGGCTTTGTCGAAGTCAGGAGTGAAGAGCCATGGGCAAGCCAGTGTTGCTCACCGTTGACGACGATGTGGATGTGCTCGCTGCGATCGCGAGGGATTTGCGCGGCCACTACGGCCGGGACTACCGCATTCTACGTGCGGACTCCGGTGGCCTGGCCCTCGAGCTTCTCGGTGAGCTCAAGGCGCGGGACGAGCACGTCGCCCTCATGCTGTCGGATCAGCGCATGCCGAAGATGGACGGAGTGGCGTTCTTGTCCGAGGCCATGAAGTTGTACCCGAAGAGCAAGCGTGCGTTGCTGACTGCCTACGCCGACACGCAAGCGGCGATTGGCGCCATCAACGAGTCGCGAGTGGATTACTACTTGATGAAGCCGTGGGATCCGCCCGAGGAAAAACTGTTTCCGATGCTCGACGACATGCTCGACGAGTGGCGTGCGCACTATCGTCCCGGATATGGTGGCGTTCGCGTCATCGGGGAGCGGTGGTCGGCGCTCGGTCACCGCGTGCGCGACTTCCTCGGGCGCAATCAAGTGCCTTACTGCTTCCTCGACGTCGCCTCCTCCCCGGAAGCGAGAGCGCTCGTCTCGGAGGAGGACCCGGGCAAACTGCCGCTCGTGATCTTGCCCGACGGCACTCGACTCGCGGGGCCGGAGCCAGCCGTGATTGCCGCGCACATCGGCCTCGAGACCAGGGCTAGTCGGCGCTTCTATGATCTGGCGATCGTGGGCGCCGGTCCCGCTGGCCTGGCGTGCGCGGTCTACGGGGGCTCGGAGGGTCTCGCCACGGTGCTGATCGAGCGAGAGGCGCCGGGAGGACAGGCGGGAACGAGCAGCAAGATCGAGAACTATCTCGGTTTTCCTTCCGGGATCTCGGGGGGTGAGCTCGCCCGGCGCGCGGCCGATCAGGCGAAGAAATTCGGGGTAGAGATCCTGACGCCTCAGGAGGTCGTCGGGCTCCGGATCCAGGGTCCGTACAAATCCTTGACGCTCTCGGATGGATCCGAGATTGCCTGTCATGCCCTCATGCTCTCGATGGGCGTGTCATGGAACCTGCTCCCTGCTAAGGGTGCGGACCGGTTTGCCGGTGCCGGTGTTTTCTACGGCGCGGCGATGACCGAGGCGCCTCAGGTGATGGGGAAGACTATGTGCATCGTAGGTGGTGGCAACTCCGCGGGGCAGGCCGCGATGTACTTCAAAGACTACGCCGACAAGGTGGTAATGATCCTTCGCGGCAGCTCTCTCGGCGCCAATATGTCTCATTACCTCGTCAAGCGAATCGAGTCGGCTGAGAACATCGAGGTGCGCTTGAATACCCAGATCCGAGCGTGCCACGGGAGTGATCGTCTGGAAGCGCTGGAGCTCAGGAACCAGGAAGCTGGGGATACCGAATGTCTGGCTACCGAACACCTGTTCGTCTTTCTCGGAGCCAATCCCCACACCGGATGGCTCGACCACCAGGTGGCGTGCGATGGGCGTGGTTTCATCCTCACGGGAACGGATCTCGACGAGACCCATCTTCGCGACTGGCCGCTCGAGCGTTCGCCGTTTCTGCTCGAGGCTAGCGTCCCGGGAATATTCGCCAGTGGTGACGCCCGACACGGCTCCGTCAAACGTGTGGCCTCGGCCGTGGGCGAAGGATCGATCGCGGTCGTGTCCATGCACGAGTTCCTCGCGGCCCGATGAAGAAGACGAAATTCGCCGTCGATGAGCTTCGCGGGCTAGAGATTTTCGAAGGCCTTTCCGACGACCAGCTCGCCTGGTTCTGCGAGCACGGCACGGGATTCGAGCTCGAGTCCGGCGAGCACATGATCGAGCGAGGCGATCCCGCGGACTACATGTTCGTGGTCGTGACCGGAACGATCGACGGCTACGAGGAGCATGGGGGGCAGTGGCTGGTGGTGGCGTCGACCGGCAGAGGTAAGGTCACCGGTATGCTTCCGTTCTCGCGGATGACGCACTACCCGCGTTACGTCGTCGCGGTCGAGCCGTCCCAGGTGCTTTTCGTCCATAAGCGCGACTTTCAAGAGATGCTGTCGGTGAGTCTCGAGGTGGGCCAGAGGCTCGTGGCGAGCATGTCGGACCGCGTTCGCGGTGACGTCCGACTCGAGCAGCAGCAGGAAAAGATGGTCGCCTTGGGGAAGCTATCGGCAGGACTCGCGCACGAGCTGAACAACCCGGCCGCCGCCGTCGGCCGGGCTGCGGCCACGCTCTTGGAGCATCTCGTCAAACTCCCCGAGTGCGTGAGCGGGCTGATGGGACAGCATTTGGATGAGACTGCCATCGACGCCATTCGCCAGCTGCCGACTCTGGCACGCCCCGGCGAATCGGCGACGCTCTCGCCGCTCGCCCGTGCCGAAAGGGAAGAAGCACTCGGGGCGTGGATGGAAGACCACGATGTCACCGATGGATGGAAGATGGCGGGGACGTTTACCGATTCGGGATTCACCGTCGACGATCTGCAGGAGTTCAGCGGCAAAATTCCGGCCTCCGCCCTCGGCGACGCCCTCGTCTGGATCCAGTGCGGACTCGTGTCCGAGGGGGTCGTGGCGGAGATCGCGTCCTCGGCCGAGCGCATTTCATCGCTGATAGATTCCGTCAAGACCTACTCGCACATGGATCGCTCGGTCGAGCACAAGCTCACTGACGTGAGGGAAGGGCTCGACAATACGCTCAAGATGCTCGGCCACAAGATCGACAAGAAAGGCATTCGGCTCGAGCGTGATTATGAGAAGGATCTCCCGCAGGTCCAGGCTCATGCCGGCGAGCTCAATCAGGTTTGGACCAACCTCATCGACAATGCCATCGATGCCCTGGACCAAGGGGGCGTGCTGTGCATCGAAGCGAAATCGGATGAGCACGGAATCGTCGTGCGCGTGATCGACAACGGTCCCGGCATCCCCAAAGAGCTACATCAACGCGTCTTCGATCCGTTCTTTACGACGAAAGAAGTCGGCGAGGGAATGGGCCTGGGTCTCGACATCGCGCTCCGCATCGCCCGAACCCACCGCGGTCGCATCGAGGTGCACTCCGAGCCCGGCCGCACCGAGATGCGGGTGCACTTGCCGTCAGGGGCGTGACGGATTCGCGGAGTCGACGCGAGGCGTTGGAGCTCCTCGCGCCAGCTCTCGGTCACGCATCACGCGGTACGTTCGCGCCGATGGGTGAGTGCGATAGGGGGCCTTCAAAACGAGCTCCGGCGTTCCCAACTGAATCTGTGGTCTAGTCGTTGACCCCCGTCATGGCGTCACCGGTTCGGAAGAAGGGCTTCTCGTCGCGAAGTTGGATCGTCGAGCCTCGCGCCAATCGTCTGGTGCAAGCCGATACGCGTCTCAAGCTCGATCCAAAGGTCATGCAAGCGCTCCTCTACCTCGCGGAGCGCCCGAACGAGGTCGCCGTTAAGGAAGAGATCATCGAGAGCGTCTGGGCCGGGGCCTTCTGTTGGCGATGAAGTCCCGACCAATGCCGTTTGGGAGTTCGGAGGACGCTCGGCGACGACGCGAAAGACCCGCGGTTCATCCAGACGGTTCCGCGGAAGGACTTGCCATCTCACCGATGGCCGTTGGATCGCAAGAATCTTCAATACTGGATGAAACGATAAGCCTATGGCCCGCAGTGGCAGGAGCCAGAAAGACCGACACGTGGGTAGTATAATGAGTAGGACACATTGGAGCATCGATGGCCAAGACGAAAGTTTCCGTGACCATAGAACGGTCGGTATTGGAGCGGATCGACCGCGTTGCGAATGGAATGACGAGAAGTGAAATTTTCGAACACGCTTTGAAGAGCTGGCTCCACGAGCGGCGGCGCCACGACCTCGAGGAGCAAGTCGCCGCGTACTACCGTGAGCTGGAGAGAAAAGAAGCCGACGAGGATCGAGACTGGGCTCGGCTGAGCGCCGGACAGATTCGGAAGACCTGGCGTTGAACGATCGACCGCTCCGGGGTTGCTTGTACTGGGTAGTCCTTCCAGGCGAGCGAAGCAGGAAAAGGCGGCCCGCGCTCGTTGTCTCGATGAACGTTCGGAACCGACTCGCGAGCGATGTCCTCGTCATCCCGGCCAGCAGCGTCCTTCGTGAAGCTCCGACGCACGTGCGCTTGAAATGGGGCCAAGGTGGAGTGCCGAGGGATTGCATGCTCAAGTGCGAGCAAATCACAACCCTTCCCAAAGATCTCTTGAGCGAGCAAGCTCTCGGCGGAGAGCTACCGGCGTCCATCATGAGAAACGTAGAACGAGGAGTTCTCCGATCCATCGGGATCCCTGTCGAGTGAAGGAACGCAGATCCCGGGGTGCTCGTTCGTGCTTGGTTCGTATCTGGTCTCCAGATGGAAAGGGTCTCTTCCCGAGCCCGGAACGCGTTGAAGGGGGTCGACGTTCATCGATCGCCGAACGTCAGCTTTGGAACGCCGCGCACCGTCCTCGACCGGCTACACGTCGCGAATCTGGGCGAGCCTTCGGCGTCGCCCGACGGCCAGCGCTTCTTGTTCGCCGACAACGCGATGTTCGCGCGCAGCAGAAGCCTGTCTTCGTTCTCAACTGGACGGAAGAGCTAAAGAGCGCTTATCCAACTGACGCCTCGAAACCGGTTGCTTGTTCGCCACCGCCCCGCTAAATTCCTACGATGCTGCTCGACCGCGGAGCCATCGGCCAGTTCATCGGCGTGTGGTTTCGATGGCCGGTAGCGTGAGACGGGCACCAGAATTACGGAGGGGTGAGAGTGCACATGAAGAGTTCACTGCCGATAGTTCTCGTCGCGCTCTCGTTGGCCGCCAGTGGCACGAGCGGGTCCCCTGCGGCCGAGTCGGCTCAGACACAAACGGCAAAAAAAGTGGATCTCGGCGACTACGAGGTCGTCGTGCCCTGGCCGAAACCGTTGCCCGACGACGATCTCTCGCACGACGGTTGGACCTGGGGCTCGGCCTCCGGTGTCTGGGCGGAGAGTGTCGACAAGGTCTGGGTCGGGCAGCGCGGAGAGATCGAGCTTCCTCCCGGCGCCGAGCCGTGGATCAGCGCGGGCCAGCTCGACCCGCCACGAACCAACACCGGGAGGCGCCCCTACGCCGGCCAAGACCCCGGCTACGAGCTACGGCGGCACCACATCATCTTCGCCGTGGATCGGGAGGGCAACACCATCGAGGAGTGGCTCCAGCACGATGCCTACCTCGCACCGTGGAGGGGCACGGGGCTCGGGGAGGTATCCCGCGGCCCCCACAAACTCTTGATGAACCCTTACGATCCCGACAGGCACCTCTGGATCGTCGACGACGACATGCACGAGATCAACATCTTCACCAACGACGGCCGGTTGGTGAAGACGCTGGGGGAACGAGGTGTGCCGGGACGCGGCCCGAACAACTTCAACCGTCCGACCGACATCTGCTGGCTTCCCGACGGCACGTTCTTCGTTGCCGACGGCTACGCCGGCACGCGCGTGGCCAAGTTCGACTCCAACTTCAATTTCATTCGGGACTGGGGCCAGCCGCCGGTCGACCCGGCCAACCCGGGTCCGAACGAGTTCTGGTCCGTCCACAGCATCGGCGTCAGCCGCGACCGCCGGCTCTTCGTCGCCGATCGCGAGCACAGCCGCATGCAGGTCTTCGACGAGAACGGGACGTTTCTGGAGATGTGGCCCACCGGACACAACTCGCAGGTCCTCGCCCACATCGTGACCGAAGATGATTTCGTTTGGGTGTCGGACTGGACGACCGACAGGCTGGTCAAGTACGACCTGAACGGACGCTACATTCTCGATATCGGCGAGCACGGCGCGCTACCGGGCCAACTCGACGGTGTGCACCAGATCGAGGTGGACGAAGAAGGGAATCTCTATCTCAGCGAGATCCGTAACGACCGGTCGCAGATGTTTCGTCCGAAGCCCGACGCCGACCCGGCGAAGCTCGTCGGCCGCATGGTCGGCCGCAGCACCATGAGATAGGACCTCGCCTGCCACGGAAGCCGTGAGCGGTCACTCTTCTGCTTCGACCTCTGTGATCTCGACCGTCGAGTCGTGCATCCAGCCGCTCTCCTCGTCCCCGATGGTGATGCGCTGGCCTCGCCTGATGATCTCTCGCTTCCCTTCGTACCACCGCATGACCATCCCGGTCTTTCGTAACTCCGGCGAAAGCTCAACTTGAACCCACTCGCCTCGACGCCCGATGATGGGTAGCACGGTATCTCGTGGCACGAGCACGAGGACCGCCGAGCCCGACCCCGGTTCCTCGTGCACGTTGGCGTAGCTCGTCGGGACCCGGGCCTGTTCCTTGGTTCTCGCCCGCTGAGTGGAGGCCGCCACGGCCGAGAACAGAAGCACCAGCGCGCAGCCTGCCGCCAGCGGCGATTGCGTTGTCATCGCGCCCAGTGAACCACGGAAGATTTTGGACTGTCAAGAAGTCCCGGGGAGTGCAAAGCGTGTACGATCCGTGCACGATGCGCGTCGAACGGTGGGACTTCGTGCGCTCGAGCCGACCGTCTTTGGCTCCCTTGACTAGACGTAGTCCGGCTACGGTCGAGAAACATGAGTGACGCGGAGCTCTTTGCCCAACCCCCGCCTTCGTTTTGGGATCGTCTCTGGAATCCCGAGTCGCGCCCGAGCTACTGGATTACGCGATTCCTGATACTGCGGCTTCTCGGGCTCGTCTACTTCGTCGGGTTCTTGGCCCTCGTGAACGACGGGCTTGCGCTCATCGGAAGCGAAGGACTCACCCCCGCGGTGGATTATCTCGAGCGTGTCGAGGGCGCGCTCGGTTCGAGAACGTCGGGATTTCTTCAGCTTCCGAGTATTTTCTGGCTGCGCGCATCCGACGCGTTCCTCGTGCGGTTGGCGTGGCTCGGCGCGATCGTCTCTCTTCTGGTGCTATTCGGACATGCGAACGGCATCATCCTCTTCTTTCTCTGGTGGCTCTACATGTCGTTCGTGCACATCGGCCAGGGCTGGTATTCGTTCGGCTGGGAGATCCAGCTTCTCGAGACGGGCTTTCTCGCGATTTTTCTCTGTCCTCTCTTCGATGGCCGTCCGTTTCCGCGACGTCCGCCGCCCGTGGCGGTGATATGGCTCCATCGGTGGCTCATCTTTCGCATCATGCTCGGTGCTGGCCTCATCAAGCTCCGAGGCGACTCGTGCTGGACCGACCTCACGTGTCTCTTCTACCACTTCGAGACCCAGCCCGTCCCCAACCCCTCGAGTCCGGTACTCCATTTCATGCCACGCTGGTTTCTCGAGCTCGGCGTGCTGTTCAATCATCTGTGCGAAGTGGTCGTGCCGTTTCTCGTCTTCGGGCCCCGCCGGGCGAGGCATGTGGCCGGTGTGCTGATCGTGAGCTTCCAGGTGATGCTGATCGCGAGCGGGAATCTCGCCTTTCTCAACTGGCTCACGATCATCCCCGCACTCGCTTGTTTCGACGACTCTTTCTTCGCACCCCTTGCGTCGACCCATTTTCGCAAAAGACTTTCACGACTCCGACTCCTGGGGTTCCATCGCGCTCAGCAGGTCGCGGCCACGGCGCTGTGCATTTACGTGGCTTTCGGAAGCATCGCTCCGGTGGCCAACCTTCTCTCGACACGCCAGGTCATGAACACGTCGTTCGACCAGCTCCATCTGGTCAACACCTATGGCGCGTTTGGAAGCGTGGGCCGGGAGCGCTACGAGCTCGTGTTCGAGGGACGGGGGGGAGACGATGCCGAATGGCTCACCTACGAGTTCAAGTGCAAGCCCACCGACGTGGATCGCCGGCCGTGCGTGATCACCCCGTACCATTACCGGCTCGACTGGCTCTTGTGGTTTGCGGCGATGGGGCGCTTGGAGCAGTACCCCTGGGTCGCGCATCTCGTGTGGAAGCTCCTGCAAAACGATCCGCTCACCTTGAGGCTCATCGAGGCGAACCCGTTTCCCGACCGACCGCCGCTCGAGATTCGCGTCGAGCTCTACCGCTACCGGTTTGCGCCGCTCGGTGACGATGCGTGGTGGACCCGCGAGCGCGTAGGGATCTGGCTTCCTGAATTGTCGCTCACGGATACGAGGCTTCAGGAGTTTCTGCGGAGCCAAGGCTGGTAACCTGCCGCCGGAGTCGATCGGCGCGACGATCTCGTAAGGACCTACACGCGTTCCCGCGGCGAGGGACATGGCTCGCGTATCTTGGCACAGGTGTGCCAAGACATGAAGTAGTTCCTCGAGCAACTTCGACGCGGAGCTCGCGACTTCTGATATTCTCGCCGCTGAATTTTTTCTGGAGGAGACAGACATGACCACGAAGTCCAATCGGCGCGGGTTCTTGAGCGGTGGATTGATTACGGCGGCGGCAGCGTTTCTTCCCAGCGTCGTTCGCGCCAGGGGGAAGTCAATCGTCGCCGGGCCGGAAGATCGTTTGAAGGAGCTCGGCATCACGCTCCCCGACCCTCCCAATCCGGTCGCGACCTACGTCACGGCCGTGATATCCGGGAACATGCTCTACATTTCCGGTCACGGACCGGCGAACATCGAAGGCGTGAAGCCGGGCAAAGTGGGCGCCGGGCTCACACTCGACGACGGTCGGCTCGCGGCGCGGGCCACCGCCTTGAACGTGCTGGCGACGATGAAAAAAGCGCTCGGAAGCCTCGATCGCGTGGTCCGTCTGGTCCGGACCTTCGGCATGGTGAACGCGGCACCCGATTTCACTCAGCAGCCGCAGGTGATCAACGGCTATAGCGATCTCATGGTCCAGGTATTCGGTGACGAGGCGGGCAAAGGCGTCCGCGCGGCGGTTGGAATGGGCTCGCTTCCGTCGGACATCGCCGTCGAGGTCGAGAGCATCTGGGAGATTCGCGCCTGATCGAGGCCTCGAATCGTTCCCTTACTCCCCGCCGCGTCTCAGTGTGGTGCCGGGAAGCTCTCCGGTTGGCTTGCCCTCGGCGTACACGCTGCTGCCGTTGACGAGCACTCTCTCGATGCCGCGGGCCTTTTGCCGGGGAGCGTCGAGCGTCGCGAGGTCTTTGACCTCGTTGGGGTCGAAGATCACGATGTCGGCATGCGCGCCTTCGACGAGGCGTCCCCGGTTGCGGATGCCGATGGTGTCCGCGGGAAGGGAGGTCATGCGGCGAACCGCTTCTTCGAGGCTCAGCCGTCTCTCGCCGCGAACGTAACGGCCGAGCACGCGGGGAAAACTGCCGTAAGCGGCCGGGTGCGGTTTTCCCTTGCCGTAGTCGTTTGCGTCGGTGATGAAGGCGATGTCGGGGTTCTCGACGAGCGTCGCCAGACCGTCGTCTCCGGTGATGTCCAGGACGAACTGCCCGACGCGTCCCTCCTCTTCGATCATCAGGTCCGAGATGGCGTCGAAGGGGTGACTCCCCCGAGCCTCTCCAAGGGACACGAGCGACATTCCCTCGAGCTCGCGGTTCTTCTCGGAGCCCACCGTTGAAACAAGAATGCGGTCCCAGCCAACGGCCTTCACGAGATTATGCGGCCAGCCGCCTTCCGTCCAGGGAGGCCAGGACGGGGTCACGGTCTCGATGTCGCGGCGGATCGTCTCGCGCGTTTCCGAGTCCTGAAGCCGCTCCACGAGCTTCGAGAGGCCGCCCTCGAGAGACCACGGCGGATAGATCGCGAGCATCATCGTGGCGGCCACGGTGTAGGGGAACATGTCCGCACTCAGGCGAACGCCGTCGCGTCGAGCCTCGTCTTCCATCGCGAGAAGATGCCGGAGCTTCGTCCAATGAGGCCGTCCCACCGCCTCCGCGTGCGAATGGTGGACCCGAGCCCCGCTATCGCGGCCGATGCCGACGAGCTCCGCGACGGCGTCGAGAAGTGTTTCGCTCGAGCCTCGGATGTGGCAGGTGAAGAGACCGTCGCGACCCACGAGTCGCTTCGCCAGAGCGAGAAGCTCCGCAGTCGACGTGTACATGCCCGGCGGGTAGATGAGTCCCGCCGACAAGCCGAAGGCGCCCTGCTCGAGCGATTCGTCGAGACGGCGTTCCATTTCCCGGCGTGCTTCGTTGGGAGCGTCACCGGGCGCCAGGTGAGCCGCCCCCAGGCGGAGAGGCCCGTGTGCTACCAGGCTTCCGACGTTCACGGGAAGGCCGAGCGCTTCGAGGTGCTCGAAGTAGCCGTCGAGATCGCGCCAGCCCCAATCGAAGCTCGCGGGGGACATCCATCCGTTGATGGCCGGGAGGAGCCCGCTCGCGTGACCGAACAGAGGAGCCGCGCCGAGGCCGCAGTTGCCGACGATCTCGGTCGTGATGCCCTGGGCCAGCCTGCCCTCGAGAAGCGACCGACGCCCATCGTCGGGCCAGGCGAGCACGAGGTCGCCGTGAGAATGAATATCGATGAATCCCGGTGCCACGACTTTGCCCGAAGCGTCGATGATCTCGGCCGCCTCGGCGCGAGGTGGTGGCGGAACGATGCGGCCGTTTCGGATCGCGACGTCACCCAAACGCGAGGGCGCGCCGGTGCCGTCGACGACGCGGCCGTTGATGACGAGGGTGTCGGCCGTCACGACTTCACGATATGGCCTCGGTTAGAGCCGCCTTCACGCGCTCCTTGGTAAAGGGCACCTCTCGAATCCGAACGCCGGTGGCGTCGAAGATCGCATTTCCGATGGCGGCAGCGGCGAGGGTGATGGTGGTCTCGCCGGCGCCCATCGCTTCTACGTCGCGACGATCGATGAGGACCGTCTCCACCTCGGGCACCTCGAAGCCGAGCGGCAGACTCTGGTACGTTCCCCAGTCCACCGAAGTCACCTTTTTCTCGTCCCAGGTAACCTCTTCGAGGAGCGCACGGCTCACTCCCTGGAGGGTGCCTCCTTCGACCTGGTTGCCGAGTCCATCAGGGTTCGAGATCGGACCGCAGTCGACTCCGGCCACCAGGCGCGTCACCGACACATCTCCGGTATCTCGATTCACATCGACGTTGGCAACCAGGGCGCAGTAGCCATTGTCACCTTCGTAGAGCACGCAAGCGATCCCACGACCCGAAGCGACGCCGCTTTCCGTCAGATCGCGCCTGGGGGAGGGGCGCGGATCCCAGTTGGCTTTAGCGGCGACCGCTTTCAACACCTCGATCAATCTCGAGTCGCGCAGATGATCCAGTCGATAGGACACCGGATCCATTCCTGCCTCGGCGGCCGCCTCGTCCATGATCGACTCGTGGGCAAAGGTGTTCTGGAGCCGTGATGGCGATCTCAAAGGTCCAGTGAAGAACATGGACCGAACGTTGTGCGTGAGCACCCGCTCGCTCTTTATGGTTCCGGTGCCGCCGCAGCTTCCGCCGATGCATCCGGTAACGTAAGAAGGCGCGGCGTTGCTGCCGTTGTTGAAGGCGCGTGGATCCTCAGCGGGCGATGGCTCGGTGACTGCTGCCGGCTCGAAACCGGCCAGAAAGCCCGTGACCACGTTTCCGGGCGTTCCGGTGCGCGGGCGGCTGCCCAACGTGGGGAACCAGGCCTCGTAGTCCCAGGCGATGATCTTCCCTTCCGAGTCGAGCCCCAGCCGCTGATCGATCACGTACGCATAGCCGTAGTTCTCCCACGCCATTTCGTCCTGCCGGGATAACTGCACGCGAACGGGTCGGCCGACGGCTTGCGACAGAAGGGCCGCGTCGTAGGACACGGTATCGGCACCGTTGAGCCCGTAACATCCCGATCCCATCTTGAATATCACGCGTACGTCGTTGGGCGACACGCCGAGAAGCATGGCGGCCGTCTGCTTCAGATGATGCACCGCCTGAGAAGCCGACCAGAGGACGACCTTCCCGTCCTTGACGTCGGCGACGGCGCACGAGCTTCCCACGGATCCGTGCATCTGGTAGGGATGTCGATAGGTGGCGGAGACGATTCTCGCTGCTCTCTCGAGCGTGGCATCGACGTCTTTGGAGTCCACCACCAGCCGGTCGCTCCTCGGTTCTTGACGTCGCAGGTGCTCGTAGAAGTCGTTCTGGCTGACGAGCGCGGGGCCGGGGCTCCATTCGCAGCTCAGCTTCTCGGCTGCCTGGATGGCCTGCCAGGGTTTCTCGGCAACGACGCCGACGAAATCGTTCTTGACGACCACTTTCACGAGTCCCGGCACGTCCTCGACGGATTCATCGTTCACGCTGACGAGCTTGGCGCCTACCGACCGGGGTCGTACCACCCGGCCGTGCAGCATCCCGGGCACGCGCACGTTGTGCACGAACTCGAAACGGCCGGTCGCCAGATCGGGGAGCTCGGCGCGTGGCACCGGAGCTCCCATCACCCGCCAGTCGCTCGGAGGGCGGCGTCGAGCGCCGTTGTCGAGCGGCAAGTGGAACCTCTTCCCGCCCACGAGCTCTCCGTAACGGGTGCTCTTACCGCCGGTGCGAGACCGGACGACCCCGTTATCGATTTGAAGCTCGGGGATGGACACATCGAGACGCTCTGCCGCCATGCGAAGCAACGCTTCCCGAGCCGTGGCCGCGGCCTGGGCCAGGTTGCGGTCGTTGAAATTGGTTGGGTGTGACTGGCTTCCGGAAGTCGTGCCCTGGTCGGGCGTCTGCTCGGTATCACATTGGATCAGAGTGATTCGATCGAGCGGGACGACGAGCTCTTCGGCGACCAGCTGCATCTGTGCCGTTGCGAGCCCTTGACCGAGCTCGCATTTGCCCGTGTAGACGGTGACGCGCCCGTCGGCTCCGATGGCGAGCCAGGAGTCGAGCTGATCGCCCGGCACTCCGGAAATCTGCGCCGCGCCGCGGCGCGAGCTCAGCACCGAGCCCGTGGCGCTGAAGCTGACGATGAGACAGCCGGCTCCCTTCAAGAAGTCGCGGCGAGAAACATCGGCAGTCATCCCGCACGCTCCGTGGCATAGCGGCGAATGGCTCGAAACATCCGTACGTGAACGAAACAACGGCAGAGCACCGTCGACAGGGCCTCTTGAATCTCGGCGTCGGTTGCCTTCGGGTTCTCGTCGAGAAGAGCCTTCGCCGTCAGGATGACACCGCTCAGGCAGAATCCACACTGGGCCGCCTGCTCATCGATGAAGGCGCGTTGAATCGGGTGCGGGCTCTCGGGTGTGCCCAGACCTTCCAGCGTCGTGATGTCGGCGCCATCCATGGTCTCCACCGGCGTGACGCACGAGCGAATGGCCCGACCGTCCGCGATCACGGTACAGGCTCCGCATTGGGCCAGCCCGCAGCCGAACTTGGGTCCACGGAGCTCGAGGTCGTCGCTCAGGACGTAGAGGAGCGGCGTGGAAGGATCGACGTCCAGAGAGTAAGAACGTCCATTGACGGTCAGAGTCATTGCGCTCATGCGATCTCCGCTTCGGAGTTTTGGCGATTGTAGGGGGAGGCGCCACCTCATGCAATCGGGCGTTCCAGCGACGGCACGAACCTCATCGCGACTGCCGTTCTGCGCAACCGGCCGGAGCGGCGCCGACGACCACGTCTTCGCCGACTCAAGTAATGCTTCAACTTGACGAATCCTGGCGACAATGACCGGTCGGTTCCTGTATAAGGGCTGAACGAATTACAGAGAAACCTGCGAGGAGACAGATTCGATGACAGAGAAATCAATCACGGCTTATGAGGATCTGCAGTTCGGCCCGATCGGAGAAGGGAGCCCCCGTAGAGGTCGCCGTGTTATGGGGCAATCCGGCCACCGGGCCGGCTGCCGTTCTGGTGCGTTTTCCGAGAGGGCTACACGGAACCCTGGCACAGCCATTCATCGACCTATCGTGCCGTGCTGATCAAGGGTGAGTTCAAGACTCGAACCAAGGGCAATGGCGCCACCTCGACGGATGTCTATGGCCCCGGGGCGTTCGTGGTTCAGCCGGGGGGCGGCGTACATTCGGAAGTCAACGCGGGCCAGGGCGAGTTGGTTGCGCTGGTGTGTTTCGAAGGACCAGTGGATTTCGTCCTGGCGGAATAGACTTCGCTACGGAGCCTGGACCGGCTCGATGAGCGCCGCTCGAGCCGGTGAAGCGCGAGGCGCCGGATTGACTTGCACCCGCGAGTCGACTATGGATCCCGAGTTATGCCTGACTCCGCTATCAACCTCAGCCGGCGCCAGCTGCTCGCGAGCGCTGGTGCGGGTGCCGCAGCTCTTCTTCTCGACGAACGCGGACTGAAAGCCCAGCCGTCGCCGGGAGAGTCCGTCGTCTTCACACATACCACCGTCGTGAATCCCGACGACGTTCGACACGACGTGGCGCTCGCGGTCGAAGGCGACAGGATTGTGGCGATCGGGCCCACGGATGAAGTCCTCCGCACGCGTCCTCGTGCCGAGGTGTACGAAGGACGCGGGAAGGCGCTGCTTCCCGGCCTCATCAACTGTCATGCCCATCTCGCGGCGACGCTCGCGCGCGGTTTCAACGAGGACTTCGGATTCCCCAACAGCTATCGCCTGGCCATCTCGCCCGGAAGCCTCCTCTCCGAGGAGGAGGGCACGCTCATGGCCGTCATGGGTGCTCTCGAATCCATACGAGGAGGAGTCACCACGGTCGTGGAGTATACCGGGCGCATCGGTCGCGCGGCGGCCGCGTTGGCCGACACAGGTTTGCGCTGGGTGTTCGCGGAATCCGTTCGCGACGTCGAGAACGGGGCTGGTCCCGTGTCTGCGGAGAGCCTCGCCCGGAGCGAGGCCCCCAGGTTCTCGGCCCAGATGCGCGACGAGGGCTGGCAGAGCGCCCACGACTTGTTCGAGACGTGGCACGGCGCGAGGGAAGGACGTATCAGCGTCTTTCCGACCACCGCTCTCGCCGAAAGCTCCTCGCCCGAGCTTCTGCGCACGGTCCGCGAGTTCGCCGAGCAGCACGATCTCGGCTATACGATCCATCTCGCCCAGACGACCTGGGAAGTGGAGTACATGCTGCGACACCACGGGCTTCGACCCACGGAATACCTCGCCAAGCACGACTTTCTCGGCCCACGGCTCTTCGCGGCACATTGCCGGTACGTCGACGAGTCCGAGATCGCATTGCTCGGCCGCTCCGGCACCATCATTTCGCATCAGGCCCATATGGCGGCGAACCGCGGCGTCATCCCGCCCATTGCTGCCCTGCGCGCCGCGGGTTGCCCCATCGCTCAGGGCACCGACAACAATACCAACGACATGTTGGAGACGATGCGGATCGCGCTGGTGACGGAGCGCATCTGGCGGGACGATGCGACCCCCGGCCAAAAGCCTCAGCCCGAAGACATGCTCGCCGACGCCGTACAAGGTGGAGCGCGAGCGATTCGTCAGGAAGCGCTTCTCGGCTCGCTCGACGTCGGCAAGAAAGCCGACATCATCGTCCTCGACGCGCTGAGGACCCACCTCGTGCCGGCCGGGCGTATCCTGTCCGCCTGGATCAACAACGGCCAACCGTCCGACATCGAGTCGGTCCTGGTCGACGGCCGTTTCGTGATGCGCGACCGAAAGATTCTGACGGTGGACGAGCCCGCCCTCGTCGCCGAGGCAGACAGGGTTGGCCGGCGAATCTGGAGCGAGGTCGAGGGAGCGAGCCCAGTCAAGGTGCCGCGCCTGCCTCGGTCTTAAGGACTTCGGTACCCCGGTCCCCGCAAAACCTGTCCTGGCCGCTCGTCGGTAATCTTGCCGTCGAAGACCACGGGGCGTCCGTTCACGAGAACGTAGCGCACCCCGACCGAATAGTGATTGGGGTCCTCGAAGGTCGAGACGTCGCGAATGGTCTCGGGGTCGAACACGGTGACGTCGGCGGCCATGCCCGGTCGAAGAATACCCCGGTCCTGAAGGCCGACCCGGGTTGCCGGGCGAGAGGTCATCTTGCGAATCGCCTCCTCCAGGGTGAGGAGCTTCTCTTCCCGCACGTACTTTCCGAGGATTCGCGGAAACGTTCCCCAGGCGCGGGGATGTGACTTGCTCTCGGAAAGAGGACCGTCCTCCGCACGGGCAGAGGAATCGGTGTCGATCGAGATCAACGGATGCTTCAAAGCCGCCCGCACGTCATCCTCCCGCATGATGGAGATGATGCACGAAGTCTCGCCATGGTCGGCGATGATGAGATCCATGAGCGCATCGCGTGGATCCTTTCCCATCTGTCGGCCGATCTCGGCGAGCGTCATGCCTTCCCACCTGCGCAGCGCCGGATCGAGCACCGAGCTCACCATCACACCCTCGGCACCACCCGAGCCGTACCATTGATTCTCCCATTCGGTGATGTTGGGATCCGCCATCTCGGCTTTGATGCGCTCGCGCATCTCGGGATCGCGCAAACGAGCAATCATGTCGTCGGCGCTCCCCTCCCGGACCCAGATGGGAAGGCAGGCGTCGAGGTCGTTCGAAGCCCGATCGTAGGGGTATTGATTGGCGGTCACGTCGAGGCCGCGCGCGCGGGCCGCCTCGAACTTCTCGAGCACCTGGGGCATCTTTCCCCAGTTCGCCCGGTAAGCGGTCTTCAAGTGCCAGACTTCGGCCGGGATCCGGGCTCGCTCGGCGATGGTGAAGACCTCGTCCAGGGATTCGAAGATGAGGTTCGCCTCCGAGCGTTGATGGGTGATGTAGATGCCGCCGTACTCTGCCGCGACTCTAGCGAGCGCGACCAGCTCGTCCGTCGTCGCGAATCGGTTGGGCACGTATTGAAGCGAGCTGCTGACGCCGAGGGCTCCGTCCTCCATCGCCTCGGCGACGAGCTTCTTCATCGCCTCGAGCTCGTCGGGCGTCGCCGGGCGGTCGTCTCGACCGATCACATAGTCCCGCACACCGCCCGAACCGACGAAGGTCGCGATGTTGATGGCTGGCCGAGAACGCGTCTCGATGCGGTGAAAATATTCCGCCAGGGTGCGGAAATCCTGCTCGATTCCGAAGTGCTGATAGCTCGCCGACCTCGTTTCCACCATGCGGTCGTTGACCGGTGCGATCGAGGCGCCCTCCCCGGTGACCTCGGTGGTGATGCCCTGCATGATCTTGCTCGCCGCCCGTCCATCCACGAGAATGCTGAACTCCGATTGCCCCAGCATGTCGATGAAACCCGGGGCGACGACGAGATCTCGGGCGTCGATGCGCTCGGCAGCGTTCGCCTCAGCGAGTCGGCCAATCGCGGTGATGCGGCCGCCGATGATACCGACGTCCGCGATGAACCAGGGCGCGCCGGTTCCGTCGACGATACGGCCGTCGGCGATGACGAGATCGAAAGAAGAGGAGGATTGCGCGCCGAGACCGAGTGATCCAGAAAGCACGACCCCGAGGGCCACAATAACCAAGCTTCGTTTCGAGTGTATTGCGATCATTCGTGGATCTTAAGTTCGACACTCCGTTCGCCACAAGCAGGCTGATGAAGTCTGGGCGCGTCCTCCTGAGAAGGGTCCTACACCCCCGAAGCCGTTTGATGTCATTGGGTTTTCGCAACGATAGCCCCGACGACTTCAGCGACGGGATGTCACCGGTCCAAGGCCTTCCGTCAACGATCGGGTAACGATCGTGTACACTAACGCATATGCGATTCGTTTCGGTTCGTGACCTCCGGGGAAAGTCGGCCGAGATCTGGCGCAGGCTTCGGGAGGAAGGGGACATCGTCGTCACCTCCAACGGGAAGCCCATAGCGATTCTGTCCACCGTCTCGGAAGACACCTTGGAGACGGCGCTCGCAGCCATTCGCCGTGCCAGGGCCGTCGCCGCGGTCGAGGCGATGCATAGAGCTTCGCTCGAGGCTGGAACCGATCGTCTGACCGGCAGAGAAATCGCAGCCGAGATCGCCGCCGTCCGGAAGAAGCGACGGCGATGAGAGTCGTTCTGGACACGAACATGCTCGTGTCCGGACTCATCACTCCCTATGGTCCGCCTTCCCAGATCGTCAGGATGATCGCGTCGGGCGCGCTGACGCTCTGTCACGACCAACGCATCCTGACCGAGTATCGCGAGGTTCTACTCCGGCCAAAGTTCCCCTTCGAGCCGGAGGCCGTCGGCGCGCTCCTCGAACAGATCGAGGCCGTCGGCGAAGTGGTGGCCAGCGATCCGCTACCGGCTCCTTTGCCGGACGCGGACGACCATCCTTTTCTCGAGGTCGCACTCTCCGCCCAGGCCGACGCCCTCATCACGGGCAACCTGAAGCACTACCCCTCCGAGGCACGACGAGGGATGCTCGTACTCTCCCCTGCGGACTTCCTCGAGCACTTCAGGCGGTCCCGGAACGAATGATTTCATCTTTGCGACCGCCGCTCGAGCTCGTCGAGCCAGTTCACCCCGATCGCAAAATAATGTTCGAGGAAGAGTGGAAGCGGCCGGGGAAAACGAACTCTCATCACATGAAGTCGGGTTGTTGGCAAACTCACATGGGGTGGCATTCGCAGAGACGCCCCGACCGCGTCCGATCTCCACGTTCGAGAGGATCACGGGTCCCGCCTCGGCACTGAGCCCTAATGTCCCGGATCCCCTTCTTTCTTAGCTTCCCGGCGAAGCTTGCGCGCCTCGAGGAAAACGGAGTAGCACGACGGGCAACGGCGGAGATGGTCGATCAAGGCGCGCCATCCATCGTGGGGCCGGGAACCCTCCACGAGCGCGGCCAGCTCGTCTGACGGCGGACAGTCATCCGAGTCGGGCATCGGCCGGCGCCGCGGCGGCGGGGACCCGTCCGAGAAAGGTGAAATCCCTCCGCCTGGATGCGAGGACCCGGCGCACGTGGTTCTCTCGCACGCCATTACGTTCCAGCCGTTTGCGCAGGCGCTTGAGGGATCGCTCCACCTGTCGGTAGACTGCCTGGGGAGGGAGATCGAGGTAAGCGCCGATCTCCTGCGCGGTCAATCCGCGCTGGAATCGAAGTTGAAGCGCCAGGCGCTCGGTGTCCGAAAGGGAGCTCAACCCCTTCGAGATTGCGGCGTGCAGGGCGTTCGAAAGCTCGCGATCCTCCAAATCGGCTGCCGGAGTTCCGGCACTGACGGCCAGCTCACCAGCGGTTTCGAGACCGACGAGCCTTCCGCCCCGCCGCGGGGGGAGGTGCGTGGCTAGGCCCCAAAGGGCTTCGCGGTCCAGGGCGACTCGCCAGTTCCACTGCAGTACGTGGACGGCTTCCTGAAAGGTGTACCCGTCACGCCAAAGGAGCTCCTCGAGCTTCACCGCCACCGAGCCGAGCCGACGGGCCCGCATCGATGGACGCCACTTGCCTAGCTTCGCCGTGCGGTAGTCGAGCAAGAGTCGCTGAATCACCACGGTCAAGTACGTGCGCAGGCTGCTCTTTCCCTTGAATTTCCGTAATCGCGCGTAGTCCTTCTCGATGAGCTTGACCATCACGAAAGAAGCGAAATCCTCGGCGTCTTCGTGCATGAGTCTTCCGTTGCGCGAGATCGCGTGGATGAGGTTTTGAATCATTCCGAGCTGCGAAGAAAACAGATCCCGCTCGGGTGTGAGGCCGCTCATACCGAACCTCTCCTTTGTTGATAGTCGAAGACGTTCCCTCCTCTATAAGAGACAACGACGGGGACGGCGCAACCGAACGCTTTTTTTCGCAAAGAGAGTCTGACCAGTGCAAAAGGAGGTTTGTGGCCGTCCTTTTCAAGAGAGCACCAAATGGACGCTTCAGCCGTTTCAACCTCGATACCGCCGTGGGTTAACATGGCGGTGCTCGAGCCGATCCCATCGGAGGTCATGGAAAATCGCGCTGGAGGAACCACACGCCGCCTGCTGGAGCGGATCCGCGCGGGCGACTCCGAGGCACGAGACGCTCTGTGCGAGCGCTACCTGGACCCCCTTCGTCGATGGGCTCGAGGACGGCTTCCTGCGGGAGCCCGGAATCTCCTGGATACCGACGATGTGGTCCAGGAAACGTTGATCAGGTCCCTTCGACGGGTGGAATCGTTCGAGCATCGACGCCGAGGAGCGTTCGAGAGTTACCTTCGCCAAGGGGTGCTCAATCGCATTCGCGATGAGGTCAGGCGGCTCGAGCGGAGGCCGGTGGAAGTTCGTACCGCGAGGGGTATCGCCGACCCTCGGCCTTCTCCCATCGAGCAGGCTCTTGGGCGGGAGCACCTCGAGGCCTACGAACGAGCCCTAGAGGCTCTGAGTCCGCGGGATCGAGAGGCAATCCTCGCCCGCATCGAGCTCAACTTTTCCTACGAGGAGATTGCATCCCTGCTGGGAAAGCCGAGCGCTGACGCCGCTCGAATGGCCGTGAGCCGAGCGATCCTGCGCCTGGCTCACGCGATGAAGGAGTCCTGATGGGGATTGCTGACGGGCGCCTCGACGAGCTCGCGACGTCGATTTCAGATGGTGCCTCCATCGATTGGGAAACGTGGGAAGGTGAGTCACAAGACCTCGAGGCGAAAGCGCTGGTAGACTCCCTTCACCGCATCTCCCAGATCGCGGAGGCTTGTCGGAGTCTTACGATCGAAGGGTGCAGTGACGAGCTCCCGGCGGCTCCGTCGGCGCAGTGGGGTCATCTCGAGATCCTGGAGATTGTCGGCCGAGGCGCATCGAGCGACGTGTTCCGAGCCCGAGACCCTCGCGTCGGGCGGGACGTGGCCTTGAAGCTCCTTTTGCGAAAGCCGTCGGGGACGCCGGATGGCGTCATCCGGGAAGCCCATCTCCTGGCGAAGGTCAAGCACCCCAACGTCGCGACCATCTACGGTGCCGACGAGCGGGACGGCATCGTGGGCATCTGGATGGAGCTTCTCGAAGGCCCTACCCTCGAATCGAGATTGCTGCGGGAAGGGACTTTCTCGGTAGAGGACGCCGCTCGAATCGGTGCCGACCTTTGTCGAGCTCTCGCCGCGGTCCATTCCGTCGAAATGCTGCACCGAGACGTCAAGGCAGAGAACATCGTCCTCCAGGATGGAGAGCGCGCGGTGCTCATGGACTTCGGCGTCGGAGTGGAGTTCACCGATCCCGCCGACACGGAGTCCCGCGACGTATGTGGAACGCCACGTTATCTGGCACCCGAAGTGTTTCATCGCTCTCCTCAGACGGTCGCCTCCGATCTGTACAGCGTGGGGGTGCTGCTGTATCACCTGGTGACCGGCGATTTTCCCGTGGCTGCTCGAGACGCGAAGGAGCTTAGGGAAGCTCATCGTGAGGGACGCGCGCGGTCGCTGAAGGACGCGTGTCCGGGGCTGCCGGAAGCGTTCACGCGCATCGCGGATCGAGCTCTGGCACGGGCGCCCGAGGAGCGCTTCGCCACAGCCGGAGAGATGGCGGATGCGCTCGATGCTTTCGTGAGAAAACTCGAGCCGCGACGACGGCGACCGCGCATCCAGGCGCTCGCACTCGCCGCCGTCCTCGTCATCGCTGCTCTGGCGGCGCTCTTTTACCGTTCCGGCCCGTTCGCGGAGGTTAAGCCGGGCTCGCAGATCGTGATGGCGAGCATCGACAATCGGACCGGGGACCACCGGTTCGACGCAGTCCAGACGCTTCTCGAGACGGAGCTCCGCCAATCCGCTCACGTCCAGCTCGTTGAAGAAACGAGAAGGCGCACCGCATTGACCCGGATGGTGCGAAGCTCATCCGAGGATCGCGATCTCGAGACTTCTCGGGAAGTGGCCTGGCGTCTCGGTGCCCCGCTGGTTCTCGGGGGAACGCTAATTCCCGTTGGCTCGGGCTATAGCCTTTCCCTCCAGCTGGATCTTCTCGAGAAGCGCGCGCCGACACCAGTCGCAGGCTGGTCGCGAGTTTTTCACGCGGGTGACGAGAACGAGCTCTTCGGAGCTGTGGACGCGGCGAGCCGCTGGGTGCGCCGCACCGCGGGAGAGCAAAGTGCTTCGCTCGCCGAGCTCGATCTGCCCGTTCGAGAGATGACCACCCCGTCCTGGGAGGCGCTCGAGCTGTTCCACCGGGCGGAAGAGCTCAAGCAAGAGGGCCGGTGGCACGATGCCATCCTTCTTTTGCAGGAGTCCGTCGAAGCCGACCCGGATTTCGCCATGGCCCGCATGCGCCTGGGCGATCTTCTCTCCAGCTTGACGGAGGTCGAGGCCTATCACCACTGGGAGAAGGCGCTCGAATCGATCAAAAGGCGCCCGGTGTCCAAGCGCGAAGAGCTGAACATTCGGGGGATGTACGCGATCGATAGCGGAGCTTTCGCGGAGGCGGAGGCACCCTACCGAACGCTCTCCCTCTTGTATCCGAACGACTATCGCGCGAGCTACTATCTCGGTCTCACCCTGAGGGTGCTCGGTCGATACCCCGAGGCGCTCGGTCGCCTTCTCGAAGCGGAACGCAAATCGCCCGAACCTCTTTATAACGTGCTCGTCCAAATCGGGGGCACCTACCTGGCCCTGGATGACCGGGCGCAAGCGTCCACTTACATAGAAAAGCTTCGGGCCATCGACCAAGCGGGCTGGGCGGACGCAATTCAAGGCGCACTTCGTTTCCTCGAGGGAGGACACGAAGAAGCCGAAGCGCTTTTCCGCGGAATGACCGCCAGCCCCGAGCCCGAGATGGCTTCGCTCGGCTACGGTTTACTGGCTGCGGCGTTGGGAGAGCTCGGGCGTCTCGACGAAGCGGGCGAGGTGCTCCGCGAGGGAATCGCGGGCGACGTGAGTTGGGGACGGCCCTCCACAAGAGCGGGGAAGCTTCTCGACCTTGCCTACGTGCTCACCCTCCAGGGCAAAGTCGACGAGGCTCGTGCGGCCTGCCTCGAAGCGCTCGAGCTCGAGCGAGGTCCTCACCAGATCGCGCGCGTGGGGACGCTTCTCGCTCGAAGCGGTTTTCTGAACGAGGCTCGAAGTCTCCTCCCTGCGCTCGCGTCCGAGCGCGACAAGCCCCTTTACGAGCGCGTGGAGCTCCAGCTCAGGGGAGAAATCCACCTCGCTGAGGGCGAGATCGAGGTCGCGTTACAGGATCTTCGCCGAGCGGCAGAGCTGGATCGCCCCGGACCCAAGCCGTATCTGGCCCACGCCCTTCACATTTCAGGCCAGCTCCGGGAGGCCGCCGACAGTTATGCGGAGATCGTTCGCGCCGAGGGGCTCGTCTGGATGAAGCGTATCTGCGATTCCCCTGACCCGCCCGGTTTTTTTGCGCTCGCTCTCGAGAAATACGAGGAAACCGCGGGGTCGGTCCGTCTTCATGATCAGGCGGAGCGAGCTCGGGAGCGGCTGGCTGCGCTTCGACCGGACCGCGTCAATTGAACGTACGGGTGAAGGAGGCCGAAACATGGATGAGTCCAAGAAAGGTCTGCCAAGGGAAGATACGCAAGTATCGAAGGACGCCTCGAGACGTTTGCAGGAGCACGAAACGATCATGCACGAGCGTCTGCGTTGGATAGGCCGGCCCTGCATCAACGAAGGGTTTCTTGCAGCGATACTTCGCTGCGCGAAAGACTACCTCGAGCGACTCGAGGAAGCTACGGGGATCATCGACAAAGACGAGGAGCGAGACAAAAACCTCATGGTCCTCATGCTCCTGTTCGCCTCCGTCCGCCCCGATCTGGACCAGAACCTCTTCGCCGATGAGCGGAAACTGACCAACGAGGTCAAAGACAACCTCAGAATTCAATGGCGGGACCTCGGCTTTCCCATCGGGATCCGTGAAAAGCTGCGAAGAGTTTTGCTGGAGACCGACTAGCGAGTTTTGACGGTTGGGAGATCGGGCCTTAGTGCGGTTCGCCCGGGCGGAGGACAGCCGGTGCGAGGGCGAAATAGTCGCGGGGTAATGGCCCGATCTCCCGTTTTCTCGTCAGGTCCTGGCGAGTCTCGTTCGTCGAGCGAACCATCGGATTACTTGGCTTTCGACGCGCGGGACACGAGAAAGGGGGACGGTCTTTCGCCTCGTTCCGAGCAAGCGATGAGCTCGTCGAGACGCCGAAGCTGCGTTTCGCCTTTCTTGGCGCCCATCACCCACCAGCTCGCGAGCTCGCGGTAGCGCGGGGTTCGGGACTGGAAAAAATCCCACGCTTTCCGATTCGACTGGAAGCGACGCACGTACTTCGCATCCAGGACGAGCTTGGACCTCACTTCATACGAATACTTTTTCGTCTTCTCCGCATCGCGGCCGTCGAACGCCGCCAGGCCAGGGGGTTTCATCAATCCCGCCGCCTTCAGCTCCTCCGCTCTCCTGGTATTGACCACGCTCCAAATGCTGCCCGGCCGACGGGGGGTGAAGCGAATCGTATAGCGCTCGGCGTCGATGCCGTGCCGCACGCCGTCGATCCACCCGAAGCACAGCGCCTCGTCGAGAGCTTCGGCGTAGGTGATGCCAGCTTTCTTCGCGGACTTCTTGTAGAAGCCGATCTGAAGGGACGACGAGGTTTTGTGGTTCTCGGCAAGCCACGAGCGAAGCTCCTTTGGATTCTTGAAGAAGCGTGGCGTCATGGCAAGCCTGCCGTCATTCACGCAGCGGTATCAGCTCGGTAGTCGTGGCTCTCGACTTCGCACGTCCGAGGTCGCGCGCGTATCGAATGGAGCCTTTCGTCGCGTACTTCTCCAGGTACGCGCGGTCCACCGCGTCCTTGAGCCGTTCGCTCCTCGTATGCACGGCTCGAATCGCGATCTCTCGACCTTCCACTTCGACGACGCCTCGAGGTTCCTCGAGAAACGTCCGATACCAGCTTCGAGGTTTGAGGCTCCAGGATCGCACGAAGACACGGCCTTGCACCACGACCGCCCAGATGCCGATGAGCCGGTGAGGCTTCGTGCCTGAACGAATGCGGAGGATCTTCGAGTTGCGGATCGACTCCAGGATCGCGCCGCGGAAGCGACTCGTCCCTCGGCGGCGTGTGCCTCCGCTCGTCGACATCGATGTCGCTTTCTTTCCCATCTGCCGGCTGAGATCCTGCTCTTTCTCGGGGCTTTCATCAACTTTCGAGCCCGAGCTCGGAAGCGGGTTCCGTAGGAAAGCGCCGTTGCTCGACAGGCGCGGTAACATACCCGACACGATGAGCGTCAGGGCGCAAAGCCGCTACCCCGCAGGCCACGTCTTATACCGAAGACTCAAGAGATCCTACCCTCGAATCGTGCGTGGAGAGGGTTGCTGGCTCTACGACGAGAACGGTAAACGCTACCTGGATGCTTGCGGCGGTGCACTCGTCAACAACCTGGGACACGGGAACGTCGAGCTGGCGAAAGCCGTGGGAGAACAAGCGGGACGCTTGGCCTATGTCAATGGCACGGCCTTCACCCACGACGCGGTCGAGGAGCTGGCGGCCGAGCTCACCACCCTGAGCCCGGGGAGACTCGACAAGACGCTGTTCCTGTGCAACGGGAGCGACGCCGTCGAGGCTTCGCTCAAGATTGCCCGTCAGTTCTGGGCCGAATCAGGCCGGCCGGAAAAGCGCAAGATCGTGTCTCTCTCTCCCAGCTACCACGGCGGCTCGCTGCTCGCGTTGTCGGCCTCCGCCCGGCCGCACTACAAAGCCGTGTTTCGGGACTGGTTGGTCGACGTTCGAACCGTGCCGGCGAGCTACCCTTACCGCTGTGACTGTGGGGGAGAGAGCGATGACTGCCCGATTTGTAACGGCGACGCGCTCGAGGAGGCCCTGCTGCAGGAAGGTCCGGAGTCCGTCGCGGCATTCATCGCCGAGCCCGTTGGGGGCTCCTCCACGGGGGCCTCGGTTCCGCGCCCGGGCTACTGGAAGACGGTCCGGGACATCTGCGATCGACACGAGGTCCTGTGGATCGCCGACGAGGTGCTGGTAGGAGCGGGCCGCACGGGCACGTGGTCGGCGCTCGAGCCTTACGGCGCGGTGCCCGACTTCCACATCTTCGGCAAAGGCATCACCGGCGGCTACGCGCCGCTGTCGGCGATGATGACCTCGCGGAAAATCACCGACGTCCTGGCGCGAGGATCCGGCGCGCCATTGCACAACCAAACGTTCTCCCAGTTCCCGGTCTCCTGCGCCGCCGGTCTCGCCACCCTTCGTTACATCGAGGTCCACGGGCTCATCGAGCGTGCCCGGCTGATGGGGGAGGTCCTTCATGAGCGGCTTCGCGAGCTTCTGGCGCATCCCCAGGTTGGAGATGTCCGGGGCCGGGGGCTGCTCGCCGGCATCGAGCTCGTCGAGGACAAGACGACGCGAAAGCCATTCGATCGGCGCGTGCAGATGGTGGAGACTTTCACCGAAACCGCGCAGGAGGCCGGCCTGGTCGTCTGGCCCAACTCGGGGCATGCCGACGGGACGAACGGGGATCTGGTGATGATCGGCCCGCCGTTCATCATCACCGAGGAGGAGATTTCCGAAGCAATCCGCCTGTTGCGGATCGCTCTCGACGCCACGATGAAAACCATCAAGGACCGGTTGAACCATTGGCAATCTACGAAGGAGGGACCATGACGGCGCTCGCTCCCGACGAGATGAAGGTGACCTATACGACGTCTGCGGCGGACATGGACAAGATCCACCGGGCCTTCGACGAAGCTCTCGTGAAGGTCCGGTCCGATTGCGGAAAGGACTATCCGATCTACATCAACGGCAAAGAGGTGCGCTCGGACGCGCCTCTGATCGTGGATACTTCGCCCATCGATACCGAACTGGTTCTCGGCCGGTTTACTTCCGGCAATGCGGAACACGTCCACCAGGCCGTCGAGTCGGCCTATCTTGCCCGGCGAGATTGGGAAAAGCTGGGCTGGAAGAGACGGGTGGAGATCATGCGCAAGGCGGCGGAACTGGTGCGGAAGAGCAAGTTCGAGCTCGCGGCGTTGATGAGCCTGGAGGTCGGCAAGAGTCGGCTGGAATCGCTTGGCGATGCCGAGGAGTCGGCGGACCTCATCGATTACTACGCCTGGCAGATGGAGAACGCCAACGGCTTTCAGCAGAAGATGAACAAGCTCACCCCGATCGAGGACAACACCGACCTGCTGCGACCGTTCGGAGTGTTCGTCTGCATCTCACCTTTCAATTTTCCGTTGGCACTGGCCTGCGGCATGTCCTCCGCGGCGCTCGTGGCGGGAAACACGCTGGTCTTCAAACCAGCCCAGGACACTCCGTGGACAGGCCTGAGGCTGTACCATATCTACCGCGAAGCGGGTGTTCCCGGGGACGTCCTGCATTTCCTCACCGGAAGAGGCTCGGTCATCGGCGACGCGCTCTGGCAGCATCCCAAGGTGGCGGGGGTGGTCTTCACCGGCTCGAAAGAAGTGGGCATGCATATCTTCAAGGGCTTCAGCACGAAGTGGGCCAAGCCCTGCCTCACCGAGCTCGGCGGAAAGAACCCGTGCATCGTCATGGATTCGGCGGACCTCGATGCGGCGGCCGAGGGCGTGATGAAGTCCGCGTGGGGGCTCCAGAACCAGAAGTGCAGCGCCTGCTCCCGGGTATACGTCCACGAAAAGGTGGCGTCCGAGTTCACGAAGAAGCTCATCGAAAAGACCAAGGCGATGACCGTCGGCGATCCGACCGAGCGAGACGTGTTCTTCGGTCCGGTGATCAACGAGAGGGCGGTCAAGACGTTCGAGCGCGCGGTGGACCGGGCCAGGAAAGATGGCGAGATCCTGATGGGCGGCCGCCGTCTCACCGAGGGTGCCTTCGCCAGGGGCTACTATGTCGAGCCCACGATCGCCAGGGTGCCGCTATCGAGCGAAGTCTTCATGGAAGAGTACTTCGTCCCCTTCCTCGCCATTGGTGAGATCGACTCGCTGGAACGAGCGATCGAAGAGAGCAACAAGGCCGAGTACGGACTGACCGCTGGCATATTCTCCGGCAAGCAAGAGGAGATCGAGCAGTTTTTCGACGAGATCGAGGCGGGTGTCACCTACGCGAACAAGAGGAGCGGGGCGACGACTGGCGCCTGGCCGGGGGCCCAGCCGTTCTGCGGCTGGAAAGGCTCGGGCTCGAGCGGCAAGGGCGGCTGCGGCCCGTATTACGTGATGCAGTTCATGCGGGAGCAGAGCCGCACCGTGATCGAGGAGTAGAGCAGACTCGAGGTGCTCGGTCGGTCCTCGGTTCTTCGTCACGAAGCCGTTTCCACGAGCGCCTCGGCGTGGCGCGAGGCGAAGCGATAGAATAGGACCCTCTTCAGGAGGAAGCCGTGTCCGATGCGACCGTCTCCTTCGGTTCGAAGCTCGTTCGATTCGGCCCATTCGAGTACGAGCTCGAAACCGGCATCCTGCGACGGAACGGAGCGGACGTCGCGGTTCCTCGCCGCGCAGCCCACATATTGGCGCGCCTGCTGGAACGACCGGGCGAACTCGTCTCCAAGGAAGACCTGCTCGAAGCCGGCTGGCCCGGGGTTGCGGTCTCGGATCAATCGCTCAATGAAGCGGTCAAGGTCCTGAGGCGGATCCTGGAAGACGACTCACGGGAGCCGACGTACATCCAGACGGTCTATGGGCGCGGCTTGCGTTTCCTCGCCCCCGTCCGTCCCGTTAAAGCTCCGAGGACGTCCCAGTCGCGTCGCTTGAAGATCGCCGGAGCGGTCGGAGCGGCGCTCGGCCTCTTCCTCTTCTACCACTTCCGGGGTGAGCCCAACGTCGCTCCCGAGACGCTGAAGCCAACCATCGCGATTCTGCCTTTCGAGAACGAAGGTGACGACCCCTCCCTCGACTGGCTTCGTCTCGGGATTGCCGGGCTCCTTGCCACCGACCTTTCCCAGTCGACCGAAATCGCGGTCACGCCCACCGCGCGGCTGATGCCCATCGTTCGCGGCCTGAATCTCTCGGATGACGCAGCTCGATCGGAGG
>DASPGQ010000029.1 GCA_035620555.1 Vicinamibacteria bacterium | reverse complement strand
TCCCTTCATCTCCGGCGGGGACATCGCGGGGACGGTGGAGGCGCTCGGCGCACACGTCCGAGACCTCGCTTACGGGGATCGGGTGCTCGTGAACCCCTCATCGGCCGAAGGCATGCTCGGGGAGAGCTTGCCGGGCGGTATGGCGGAGCTCGTCAGAACGCCGGCGTCCCACGCCATTCCCCTGCCCGACGGCGTCCCCTTCGAAGAGGCCGCATGCCTCCCCGTGGCTTACGGAACCGCGCGGCGGATGCTCCATGAGCGCGCGAAGCTTCGCAGGGGGGAGACCGTCCTCGTTCTCGGCGCGAGCGGGGGCGTGGGTACGGCAGCCATTCAGATCGCGAAGAACATCGGGGCGCGGGTCGTCGCGGTCACCAGCTCGGCGAGCAAGGGACAGAAGCTTCTCGAGCTCGGTGCAGAAGAGGTCATCGATAGCTCGACGACCGACTTCAGCGCGGAGACCTGGCGGCTGAGCCGCAAGCAAGGTGTGGACGTCGTCGTCAACTACACCGGAGGGGAGACGTGGGTTCCTTCCCTCCGCTGCCTGAAGAAAGGAGGCCGACTCGTGACCTGCGGCGCGACGGCGGGATTCGATCCCAGGACCGACCTCCGCTACGTCTGGGTCCGCGAGCTCACCATCCTGGGATCCGACGGCTGGACGACGGAGGACATTCGCGAGCTGGTCGACGGGGTCGACCGAGGACGCATCCGACCCATCATCGACCGCATCCTGCCGCTCTCCGAGGCGAGGACCGCGGAGAAGCTCCTCGAGGACCGAGCCGTCCTCGGAAAGGTGCTGCTACGTCCATGACTCTCGAACGTCTCCAGCATGCGCTCGACGAGCCTCCGTATCAGAGATTTCTGGGGCTCCAGGCGGTCGCCTTCGATCCCGTCGCCGGCTCGGTCACGATCAGACTGCCGTTCCGGCGCGAGCTCTGCCGTTCGTCCACAAGGCCCGAGCTCCATGGCGGCGTCACCGCCGCGCTCATCGACATCGCCGGAGACTACGCCCTCGCCGCTCGGCTCGGACGGGGCATTCCCACCATCGACCTGCGCATCGATTTTCTGCGGATGGCGGTCGAGACCGACCTCATCGCGACGGCCCGCGTCGTCAAAGCGGGACGTACTCTCGGGGTGGTAAACGTCGAGGTGCACGACGAGGGGGGACAGCTGGTCGCCATCGGCCGGGGCACGTACTACACCAAGAGTTGAAGCGCCTCGCGCCTTACTCGCCTTCGGCGAAGCACAGAACCACACCGCCCGCGCGTTCGGGGCGAACCCACACGGCGTTTTCTCCCGGGTGGGGCGTGACCTGATTCGCCTTCAGACAGGCCGACGTCGCCTCGAGATCTCGGACCGCGAGCTCGACGACGGCAACGCAGGGTATCGAAGGAAGCACCGCGCTCGCGTATCGCAGGGACAGCTCATGCGGAGTCGCGAAGGAGACGATGCCCTCGGCGAGGGCGCCCCGGGTCAGCCGCTCGAACCGTCCGGACGTCTCGTCGGGATCGATACAGCAGATCGTCACGCCCGAAAGTCCGAGCACGCCATTGGGATGCTCGAGCAAAACCTCCTGCCACAGTGCATCTCTGGTCGCGTGCTCGATGAATAGAAGCTCCGCCTCGGGAAATGCGTCGCGAGCGAGATGCACGACGCGAAACGTCCCGGGCGTGGTTTCCTCTCCCTGGAGACCCAGAGGCACGTCCCGTCCGATCTCGATGGGTGCTGTCAGGGCAGCGACTTCGTTCTTCCAATTCTGGTAAAGCTCTGGGGCACTTTGGCACCCGAGCGCGATGAGCTGAACGCCGTGGTACTTGCCCGCGAGGGCGGTGAAATGCTCGTGATGGAGGTTGGGATCGGTTACACCGAGGATCTCATAGTAGCCCCGGTGGAACATCGCGCAGTGATTGCCGGAGCCCCAGGGCACGATCGGTCCGTCGGGTGTGATTCTTCCCTTGTGAGAGCTAGCCCGCGTGAGGCGAAAGCCGAGCCTTTCATAATCCTCCTTCGACGACGCGAGATCGGGCGTGATCAGCGCGACGTGATCGAGCTCGAGCGAGATGTTCCCCCTCATCGACTGGTCTCCTTCATTTCCGCTCCGAAAGCCTGCTCGAGGATATGTTGTACCACCACACGGTCGACCTTGCCTGCTCCATTCAGAGGAAGGGACTCCACGACCAGGACCCGGCGAGGGTGCGCGTAGGCGGGCCCGTTGTCGAGACAGTGCTTCTTGAGCGTGCTCTCGTCGAGTCCTTCGGCTCCGGTTCGGCTCATTACCATCGCAACTGGCACGTGTCCCTTGACGGAATGCCGAAGCGGAACGACGGCGGCATCGAAAACGGCCGGGTGTGAGAGCAGGAGGTTCTCGACCTCCTTCGGGTATACGTTCTCGCCGCCGCAGTTGAACATGTCGTCGCATCGACCCCGGAAGTAGAAGAATCCCTGCGAATCGCGGGAGAAGAGATCGCCAGTGGCGAGCCAGCCGTCCCGGAGCCTCTCGGCGTTGACGTCGGCCAGATTGTGATAGCCGGGTGTGACTCCGAGGTTTCGTACCCAGAGCTCGCCTTGGCTCGAGCTCTCTTTGCCGGTCGCGTCGACGAGCTTCACTTCCCCTTCGGGCCAGGCAAGGCCACAACTGCCTCGAGGAGTCTCCCTGCCATCTATCGGAGGGCCGATCATGACCGGCCCCCCCTCGGTGAGACCGTAGCTTTCGGTGACCTTGACGCCGAAAGCCCGTTGGACCGCGGACATCAGCTCTTCGGGCACGGGTGCCGAGCCGATGTTCAAGCTCTCGAGATGGGAAAAATCCAAACTGGCGATGAGATCCTCTTCTTGCAAGAGCTTCGTGAAGACGGCCGGCACCCCCGAAGCCTGGGTGCAGCGATACTTCGAAAGGGTCCGGAGAAAACGACGCGGCTCGAAATCCGGCAGGATGACCACGGTTCCCCCGGCCTGGAGAAGCGGCTTCACCGCGCCCGCCATCGCGTTCTTGTGATAAAGGGGTACCGCCGCGAGCGCCCGAGCGTTCGATTTCTCGGGCCAGTATCTTTCGAGGCAGCGGACCCACCAGAGCTGTCCCTCATGTGTCAGCACGACGCCTTTCGGCTTTCCGGTGGAGCCCGACGTGTAGGGCTGGAAAGCCGGGTGATTCCGCGGAAGCTCGGTGGACTCGGGAGTGGGATCTTGACGGAGAAGCCACTCCTCGTAGTCGAGCCACCCATCCGGCACCGGATCGAAGGCGAATCGATGGTCGAGTCCGAGCCGGTTCGTGACCTCGACGACGAAGCGACTACACGAGGGCTCGACGAATGCGCCAACGCAAGACGCGTCGCGGAGAATGTACTCGAGGCTCTCCGCGCCGAGCTTCGTGTTCAGCGGAACCGGGACCACGCCGGCGCGCATCGCACCGTACAAGATCTCGATGAACTCGAACCGGTTTCCAATCGCCATGGCGAGGCGATCGCCCGGCCCCATGCCTCGCGAGCGCACGAGGCTCGCCACACGGTTCATGCGTTCGTCCAGCTCACGGTATGTGACTTCGCGCGGGCTCGACCGCGAGAGATCGATGAGGGCGGTGCGTTGCGGAAACCTGCCGGTCGCCTTCGAGCACCAGAAGCCCAGATTGTCTTCCTGCCTCACTCGTCAATCGTCTCCGTACTGGTATCTCGCGTCATGTCCCAGGGTCTTCATCGCGCTCCCGGTTCTCGAACCCGCTGCACGAACCACCAGTGGTGGCCTTCCGGATCGGCACAGTGGTAGCCGCGATCCGCCCAATACTCTTCCCCGTAATCGTGGGTCTCGGGCCCCTCCAGGATGTCGGCGCCTGCAGCACGGGCCCGCTCGCAATGAGCATCGACGTCATCTACGTAAACGCATAGACTCTGGGTGTTGGCTCCGTCGAGAGAGCGTGGGCTCGCGCAGTACGAGCGATGCGCCCGGTCGGTTCTCCGCGTGGAGCCCACCATGATCAGACCCTCTCCGAGGACGAGCTCGGAATGCTCGATTCGTCCGCCTTCGCCCTCGACCTTCAATCGCACCTCGAATCCAAAGCTCTGGCACAGCCAGTCTATGGCTTTGGGGGCGTCATCGTAGAAAAGCGCCGAAGAGATCCTCGGCCAGCCTTTCGGGGTATCCTTCATGATTTCTCCCCTTTCTCTCGATTCCCAAGTCGGTAAGTAGTTATTAGTCGATGCTCGAGCTCATCGTCAATACCCTCGGTCGCCCGGGTTGCGTCCCGAATCAGGCGTCGGAGTCGCTGGCGCGCCGGCCAAGAACGGTTTCCCCTTCCCCGGCCTGGATACCCGCTGCCTCGGTGGATGCCCGTTGCCTGATGCTGTACATTAACGACGGCGGCGGCAATGGAAATCGAGGTTACTCCCGTCGGCTCGACCGATGTGACGCTCGTTCGCATTCGCGGATCCATCGTGGATGGCAAGCCCGCGGCCGAGTTACGCGCGACCCTAGATAAGCTTTCGCGTGAGCGCAAAGTGCGCAACATCATCGATCTCGAAGGGGTGAGCTGGTTCGACAGCGTGGGCATCGGGATCCTCGTCCATCATTACGTGTCCGTTAACGGTCGTGGCGGGAAACTCCTCTTGATGAATGCCAACGACAAGATGCGCAAGCTCATCGAAATGGTCCACCTGAGCGATCGGTTCGGGTGGGCCGAGAACATCGACGACGCGCTTCGATGGCTCGAGAAATGAAGATACCGGTTCCCGCCAACGAGATGGCCCGGCTCGAAGCTCTCGGACGTTACCAGATCCTCGATACGCCTCCCGAGGAGGGTTTCGATGACCTGACCCTGCTCGCGTCCTACGTCTGCCGTACCCCCATCGCCGTCATCACCTTGGTGGACGAGCAGCGGCAGTGGTACAAGTCGGCGCGTGGCATCGCGCTGACCGAAACCCCGCGCGAGCACGGATTCTGCTCCCACGCGATCCTCGACACCGACGTGATGGAGGTTCCCGATACGCTCGCCGACGAGCGTTTCCGAACGAACCCGTCGGTGATCGCCGAGCCGCGGATCCGTTTTTACGCCGGCGCGCCCCTCGTAACCGCAGATGGTCTCGCGCTCGGTACACTCTGCGTCGCCGACCGAGCGCCACGCTCCCTCGACAGCGAGCAGCGCGGGCTCCTCACCGCACTCGCCCGTCAGGTGGTGAGCCGAATGGAGGAGCGCCGCAAGCTCGTCGATCTTACCCGTGCCCTGGTCGAGCGCGATCACGCCCGCGGGGAGCTCGACCAGTTCTTCGAGCTCTCACTCGACCTCCTTTGCGTTGCCGACCACGAGTACAACTTCAAGCACGTCAACCCGGCATGGGAGAAAACGCTGGGCTATTCGCGCGGAGAGCTGCTGGCGAAGCCCTACCTCGATTTCGTACACCCCGACGATCTGGAAGCGACGGTGGAGGCCGCCTCCAGCCTCCGTGCGGGCTCGGACGTGATCTCGTTCGAGAACCGGTACCGCTGTGGCGACGGCTCTTACAAATGGCTGTCCTGGAACACGGCGGTCTCGGTCGAATCGGGTCTGGTCTACGCCGTCGCTCGAGACATCACCGAGCGAAAGCGCGCCGAAGAGGCGCTGAGGCGATATGCCCGCGATCTCGAGCAGGCGAAACGCGCCGAAGAGGAGAACGCGCGCCGGCTCACGCAGCTCGTGGACGAGCTCGATCAGGCGAAACGGTTCGCCGAGGATGCGACCCGCGCCAAGAGCGAGTTTCTCGCCAACATGAGCCACGAGATCCGAACGCCGATGAACGCGATCATCGGCATGACCGAGCTCACCTTGCAATCCGACCTCGACGAGGAGCAGCGGGACCATCTCATAACCGTCAAGGACTCTGCCGAAGCGCTCTTGGAGCTTCTCGACGACATCCTCGATTTTTCCAAGATCGAGGCCCGCAAGCTGGCCATCGACTACGTCCCCTTCTCGCTTCGCGATACCGTGGGAGCGACAGTCAAGATCCTCGAGATGAGGGCTCGTGAGAAAGGACTCGACCTCTCCTCGAACATCGATGCCGCCGTCCCCGATCATCTCCTCGGCGACCCGCGACGGCTTCGCCAGATCCTGGTGAACCTCATCGGCAACGCACTGAAGTTCACCGAGGAAGGCTGGGTCAAGCTCGACGTGAAGAGCGTATCGGTTGCCCTCGACGAAGTCGAGCTCCACTTCATCGTGGCCGATTCCGGAATCGGTATTCCCGAAAGCAAGCAGCAAATGGTGTTCGAGGCCTTCGCTCAGGCCAATCAGGCAATGGCGAGGAAATACGGGGGCACCGGACTCGGCCTGGCGATCTCGGCTCACCTGGCCTCCATGATGGCCGGTCGGATTTGGCTCGAGAGCGTTCCGGGCCAAGGAAGCGCCTTCCACTTCACGCTGCGCTTCGGCCGTGCCACCGACGAGGAGGTCTCGGGAAAGCGGACGGAATCCGCGAAGGCGCCCCGTCCGCGAGGCGGCTTGAACATCCTCTTGGCCGAGGACAACGCCGTCAATCGCGAGCTGGTGGAACGGCTGCTGGCGAAACAAGGTTACACGGTCGAGTCCGTCTCCACCGGCCAGGAGGCACTCGACGCGCTCGAGACCCCCGGTCGATTCGACCTCGTGCTCATGGACGTCCAGATGCCGGGAATGAGCGGACTCCAGGCCACGGAGCTGATTCGAGACCGCGAGGCACGTTCCGGCGCCCATATTCCCGTCATCGCCCTCACCGCCTATGCCATGAACGAGGACCGGGACATGTGCTTCGACGCGGGCATGGACGCCTACGTCTCGAAACCGATCCGTTTCGAGGAGCTGCTCGATACCATGGAAGGGCTCGCCGCCCGCTTCTCGATCGAGCGACGTTCCGAGGTCTCTCCCATCGAGAAGAACGACGCGCCGGTGCTCGAGATCGAAGAGCTCCTCGCGGGCGTCCGAGGAGACCGGGGATTGCTCCAGGAGCTCATCCAGCTCTTCAAAGAAGACTCCCACGAGATGCTGGAGACCATGGGAGACGCCATCCGAGGCCGTGAAGCAAGAAAGCTCGCCACATCGGCGCATGCGTTCATCGGCGCTCTCGGAAACTTCGCCTCGAAGCGGGCCCTCGACCTCGCGAGGGAGCTCGAGCGCCGCGCCCGTACCGGGGACCTCGACGATGCTTCGAGCCTCCTGCAAACCCTCGTCCACGAAACCAAGAGCCTCGAGCGGGCCCTCGACGAGGCGATGAAAGACTGAGCCATGTCCAAAGTCCTCCTGGTCGAAGACGAACGCGTCACCCGCCACCGCATCGAGAAGATCCTCCAAATGGCCGGGCACGAAGTCAATAGTGTGGCCAGCGGTGCGGCGGCCCTCGATCGTCTCGGCCAGCAGGAGTTCGACGTAATGCTCCTCGATATCTGGATGCCGGAGATGAGCGGGCTCGAGCTCCTGAGAAAGATGGACAAGCGAGCCACCCGCCCGAGGGTCGTGGTCATCACCGCCGACAACACGCCTCAAACCGTCCTCGATGCCGTGCGGGAGGACGCCTACGCCCTGCTCGCCAAGCCCATCGACCCGACCCCGCTTCTCTCGCTGGTCGAAAAGGCGGCAAGCGACCCGGGCAACGGCTCGCGCATCCGTGTCCTCTCGGCGAAACCGCACTGGGTCGAATTGGCCGTCCCCTGCGA
>DASPGQ010000028.1 GCA_035620555.1 Vicinamibacteria bacterium | reverse complement strand
GATTACATCCACGTGCTCTCCCAGGTGATCGAGCTCGGCATGGCGGACAGCCACAAATATGTCGGTGACCCTGATTTCGCGGATACCCCGAAAGCGCTCTACTCGAAGGCCTACGGCCGGAAGCGGGCCGAGCTCGTCGACGAGAACCGGGCGTTCGACGACATGCCTCCGTGGGGCGATCCCGAGAACATGCGGAACATCGCGACCGATTCACCGACGGTGTTCGCCCGACGGCACGACGAAAACGAAGGACGTCCGAATCCGGTTCCTTTTCCTGACACCACGTCCCTCAACGCGATGGATGGAGAGGGGAACCTGTTCTCCATGACGGAGAGCGACGGCCACATGGTGACACCCATGATTCCAGGATGGGGATTCGGGCTCGGCGGGCGCATGTCACAGCTCAATCTCGACCCTGGCCTCGCGAACGTCATGGCACCGAAGAAGAGACCGCGCAACACGAACAATCCCATCCTCATCATGAAGGACGGAAAACCATTCATGGGGCTCTCCACTCCGGGTGGCGACCAGCAGGCGCAGGCGATGCTCCAGGTCTTCCTGAACGTCGTCGTCTGGGGGATGTCGCCGGAGCAGGCTCTCGACCAGCCTCGTTTCGGGACCTACAACTTCCCCGCCACTGGAAGCGAGATCAACGAGAACCCAGGTGTGCTGCGGCTCGAGGAGCGGATCCCCGCCGCCACCTTCGACGCCCTCGGTGCCAGGGGTCACGACGTGCAGTCCTGGGGCCTCTGGAACTGGCGCAGCGGAGCGCTCACCGTCACCTATCGGGACCCGCAAACGGGAGTTCTGATTGCCGCGGGGGACGTGCGCCGCGAGACGAGCGCTCTCGGTTATTAAAGGAGCGGGCGACGCATTGCGGGCATGCAGGCTCGTCGCCGTCTACGGAACGCTCAGGGAAGGCCAGTACAACCACGAGATCTATCTGAAGGGTGAGCGGCCGGTCCGTCGCGGCTCGGTCGAGCTGCCGTTCCGCATGTATGCGAACGACGAATACCCGATGATCGTGCCGAGCAACGAGCGCCATCCCATCTGGGTCGAGGTCTTCCGAGTCGACGAGCTCAAGCTTCGAGAGCTCGATGCGCTCGAAATACCGTATGGCTACCGGCGCGAGACGATGCGCCTCGAGAACTTCGACATCGAGGCCGAGATCTACGTGTATCCGGCACCGCCGCCGCCTGGATTCCAACTCGTCGAGAACGGGGACTGGAACGCTTGACGGCGCTCGCGCAGATTGTCATCAGCGGGCAGACAGGCACTCGTCCAGTATCTGAAGACCGGTATCGACGTCGTACTCATCGATGACGAGTGGCGGGGCAATACGGATCACGCTCTCGCCGCAAGATAGCAGCAGCAGTCCTTTGCCGAACGCTCGTTGCTCGATGTCGTGCACGAGCGTCTTGGCCGGCTCCTTCGTCTGGCGATCCTTGACGAGCTCGACCCCGATGAACAGCCCTACACCTCGGAGATCCCCGATGACCGAGTGACGGGCCATTAGCTGCTCGAGCCCCGCCATCATCCGCTGCCCCATGACTCGAGCATTCTCGATGAGCCCATCTTCCAGTACGTCGAGCGTCGCCAGCGCGGCCGCGCAGCAGAGGGGGTTTCCTCCGAAGGTCGAGCCATGAGAGCCCGACCTCCACTTCATCACCGATTCTTTGGCGATGATGGCGCCGATGGGCATTCCCGATCCCAACCCTTTGGCCGAAAGCAGCACGTCGGGCTCGACGCCCGCGTGCTCCGCCGCCCACATCTTGCCGGAGCGGCCCACACCCGTCTGGATCTCGTCGAAGACCAACAGGATTCCATGCTCGTCGCAGAGGCTTCGAAGCCCCTGGAGAAAGCTCCATGGCGGTACGACGTAACCACCCTCACCCAACATCGGCTCGATAAAGATACCGGCCACTTCATCGGGCGAGAGATGGTGTTTGAAGAGATCGTCGCGAATCAGATCGAGAACGAATTCACCCACGTCCTCGCCACCGGTCTCGAGTCGGTAAGGGTAGGGGTATGGCACATGGTGGACCCCGGGAAGGAACGGACCGAAGTGCGCTCGCTGCGCCACCTTG
>DASPGQ010000027.1 GCA_035620555.1 Vicinamibacteria bacterium | reverse complement strand
CATTTTCGTCGACGGCGTGCTCGACGAGGCGGATTGGGGCGATGCACCCATTGCGAGCGGGTTCGTTCAGAACGATCCCCGAGAAGGTGAGCCCGCTACGTTCGAGACCGAGGTCCGGATCCTCCACGATGACGAGTATCTCTATGTCGGCGCGCTCGCCCACGACGACGAGCCCGATCGGATCATCGTCAACGATCTCACCCGTGATTTCGAGACCCGCGCGGGAGACGTCTTCGGCATCGTCCTCGATACATTCCACGATCAGCGCAATGGATACATGTTCGAGACCAATCCCGCCGGGGCGAAGTTCGACGCCCAGTTCGCCAACGAGGGACGCGAGTTCAACGGAGATTGGGACGGTGTCTGGCACGTCGCGAGCCGGATCATCGAGACCGGGTGGGTCGTCGAGATCGCGATTCCGTTCAAGACTCTGCGTTTCGCCGATGCCCCGAGTCAAACCTGGGGGGCCAACTTCCTCAGGCGAACGAGACGGCTCAACGAAGACTCCTATTGGGCGCCCCTTCCCCGCATCCATCGCTTCACTCGCGTGTCGCTCGCCGGAACTCTTGGCGGCCTGGACGGGCTGACGCCGAAACGCGACATCAAGATCACACCCTATGCGAAAGGCGATGTCACCGACGGCGCCGACACGTCTTCTTCGGGCGCATTCGACGCGGGAGTCGACGCGAAGCTGGCGGTAGGGAGCGGTTTGCGGCTCGATCTGACGCTCAACACGGACTTCTCTCAGGTCGAGGCGGACGTGCAGCAGATCAACCTGACTCGGTTCAGCCTCTTCTTCCCCGAGAAGCGTGACTTTTTTCTCGAGAACTCCGGGATCTTCCGCTTTGGACCGCCCGCGGATCAAAGGGTGCAACAGTTCCAGGCGTCGTTCGGCGCATCGGCCGCGCCCTCGAACCTGAGGGGAGGCCAGAGCCGGGGGGAGGATTTGTTGTTCTTTTTCAGTCGGCGCATCGGCCTTTCGGACGACGGGAGCCCCATTCCCGTGGTCGGCGGCGGACGCCTCACGGGACGGGTCGGAGATTACGAGGTCGGATTCCTGAACATGCAGACCGGAGACGAGCCGGAGCTCGTGGGCGAGAGTCTCGCCGCCAACGGTGACAACTTCACCGTGGCCCGAGTCCGACGAAACCTGTTCTCCAATTCCGACTTCGGGGTCATGTTCATCAATCGGGAGAACATGAGCACCGACCACTACAACCGCGGCCTCGGGGCGGATGCGAATTTTCGGCTGAGCCCGGAAGTGGACGTCAATGGATACATCGCGAAAACGGCGACGCGAGGCCTGTCCGGTCAGGACCTCGCCGGTCGGCTGGCCTGGAGTTACGATGGTCGTCTATTTCAGATCAGCAACGCGATCTCGACCCTGCAGGACAACTTCAATCCCGAGGTCGGCTTTGCTCCCCGCATCGGGGTGAAGCGCTCGAGTAATTTCTTCGGGTACCACTATCGTCCGTCGTGGTGGGGTGATTTCCTCAGGGAGATCAATCCCCACTTCGAGCTCGAGTATTTCACCGACCAGAACGGCGTCGTGGTGAGCCGCTATTTCAACATGCACGTCTCCTGGCAGATGCAGAACGGGGGCTACTTCGAAGGCGGGCTCAACACGAACCTCGAGCAACCGCAGGACGACTTTCCGATCCATCCCGATGTGACGATCCCGGCGGGCTTCTACACGTTCGACGAATGGTTCGGGATGCTGTTCAGCGACACCAGCCGGACGTTCTCGGGGAATTTTCGCGCATCGACCGGAGACTTCTATTCCGGCACGAGAAACTCCCTGTCATTGGGCGGTGTTCTGAAGCTCGGGGAGCAGTTCCGCGCCCAGGTGAGCTGGTCGTACAACGACGTCGACCTTCTCGAAGGCGCTTTCACGACGCATCTCGTGACCACGCGTTTCGCCTACAACTTCAGTACCCGGATGTTCCTCAACGGACTCATCCAATACAACAACGTCACGAGCGAGTGGAGCAGCAACATTCGCTTCAACCTGATCCATCGGCCGCTCTCTGACTTCTTCATCGTGTACAACGATCTCCGGGACGAGATGGGGCTGGTCAAGGACCGCGCGCTCATCGTGAAGTACACGCAGCTGTTCAGTTTCTAGCGGGTGCTATACTCAATCGTTTCCCTTCCGGGCGGTTAGCTCAGCGGGAGAGCACCTGGTTTACACCCAGGGGGTCGCAGGTTCAAATCCTGCACCGCCCACCAATGGAGTCAGTGGGTTACAAGAATTTGGAAATAATGACTATCGACAGCCTGAACAAGAAGGTTACAAAAAGGTGATACCAGGCTTTCCGTTCTACACCCAGCACGCCGGTAACCTTCCCGCGCTGGTTCGCGTAGAGGGGGGATTCTGTGGAGGGAGGATCTTGACAAACGTTCCTGGAGGCACAAATACTTTTGGTTGGAGGCAGCGGCGGGTTTCCCATGCGTAGACTTTTTCGGACTTACTTTCTCTTCGCTCGACCAAGGGCTTTGTTTGGTGCCGCCCGGACACTTGATCTCGGGGCGCAATTCGACTGCTACAACTATAGCGAGAGCCCGACCGACGCGGACTGGAATGCTCTTCGTAGCGACTGGCTCACCGTTGCAGACGACC
>DASPGQ010000026.1 GCA_035620555.1 Vicinamibacteria bacterium | reverse complement strand
CGATGGGCAGGAGCTCGTCTCTCTCTCGATAGATGCCGACGTTCGTTCCCTCGACGCCCGCGGCCACCGCCTGCGCCAGCTCCGGTCGGGTGATGCCCGCCTGGCGCGCCTGCGCCTCGGCGAGGACCGGCCGCAATACCTTGACTTGATCCCGCCATTCGTCTCGCACGCCTTTCGAGGCCGGATCGTCGAGAAAAATCCGTTTAGCTTTCGCAGTGAGGGTTCGAAGCACCTCGGTGTCGGGCCCGCTGATGCGAAGCTGGATCTTTCCGCCCGTCGAGGGGCCGAGAATGAACTGGCGGGTGTGCACGATCGCCTGAGGGAACATGGGCTCGAGATCGTCCTGGGCCTTCTGGACGAGCGCGCGAATCTTCCGGTAGTCGTCGACTGTCAGGAGCACCTGGGCGTAGCTCGGGTAGAGCTGCTCGGGCGTATAGGTCAGGAGGAAACGAATCTGTCCGCCGCCCACGAAGGTCGCCGCGGACTCGACCCCTTCGAGGCCGAGAAGGTACTCCTCGGCCGCCCCGATTTGACGGACGGTCTCGTCGATGTGAGTGCCCTCGGGAAACCAGAAGTCCACGAAGAACTGGGGCCGGGTGGAGTCAGGGAAGAAGCTCTGCTTGACGTACTGGGTAAAGGCGAAGATCGCGAGGAAGAAGAAACCGACGACGACGCCGGTGGTGATCCAGCGGAACCGGATGCAGAGCTCGAGAAATCGCCGGTAGAGAGCGTAGAACCCGCCGCTGTAGGGGTCCTTTTGCTGGCCACCCGACGTGCCTTGCTTCAAGAATTTCTTGCAGAGGAGCGGGGTCGCCGTCACCGCGGTGACCCAGCTGAACGTCAGGGAGATGAGGATGACGGAAAAGAGCGAACGACAGTACTCCCCGGTGCTGTCCTGGGAGGTCCCGATCGCCGCGAAAGCGGCCACGGCGACGAAAGTCGCGCCGAGGAGAGGAACCCCCGTCTGCCCCACGATGTCCTTCGCCGCCGAAAGCGCGTCGTCGCCTTGCTCCATCTTGATCCGCATCCCGTCGGTGACCACGATGGCGTTGTCGACGAGCATGCCGAGGGCGATCACCAGGGCGCCGAGAGATATGCGCTCGAGCGTAATCGATTGCATCCCCATGAACACGAAGGTGCCCATGATGGTGAGGAGCAGCACGAACCCGATGATCAGACCGCTCCTGAGGCCCATGAAGACGAGAAGCACTACGATGACGATCCCCACCGCCTCGACCAGGTTGATGATGAAGCCGTTGATGGACTCGGTGACGGCGTCGGTTTGCATCGCGATGACGTGGGCTTCGATTCCGAGCGGAGCGAGCTCCATGATCTCCGCCGTCCGTCTCTTGAGCGACTCGCCCATGGTGATGACGTTGCCTCCGAGAACGGTCGAGATGGCGAGACCCACGGCGGGCTTTCCGTCGAAGCGCAGGAGCGTGTCCGCGGGTTCCTGGTAGTCGCGGCGAATATCGGCGACGTCGCCGAGATAAACGAGGGAGCTCGATTCGGCGCCCCGTGCGCTCACGAGGAGATCACGAAACTGCCTCTCGGAAATGAACTCTCCCGTTGGATTCACCGGGAGGTACTCGCGGCCGAGGGTGATGTTCCCGGCATCGGCGACGAGGTTCTTCGAGGCGAGCGCACCGTAGATGTCCTGAGGAGAGATGCCGAGCTCGGCCATCTTCTCCCGTCGCATCTCGACGTAGATGGCCTCGGGACGCTGCCCGTAAAGCGCGATCCGTTTGACGTCCTGGGCGTTCAAGAGCTCGCGCTGCAAGAACTTCGCGAACTCGTAGAGCTCCTTGTACGTGTAGCCCTCTCCCGTCAGAGCGATGTAGACGCCGTATACATCTCCGAAGTCATCGTTGACGAGAGACGGGCCAGCGCCAGGCGGGAGCCGTCTCTGCGCGTCGTTCACCTTGCGCCTGAGCTCGTCCCACACCTGTGGCAAGGAGAACTTGTCGTACTGGTCCCGCATGTGAACCTTGATCTGGGAGACGCCGCGCGACGAGCGCGATTCGACCCACTCCATCTGGCCCATCTCCTGGACCGCCTTCTCGAGGACGTTGGTGACTTCTTCCTCGACCTCGGCGGCGGTGGCGCCAGCATAAGGAGTGAGAATGATGGCTTCCTTGATAGTGAACTCGGGGTCCTCGAGGCGGGAGAGCGAGTTGAATGCCGACCAGCCGACCCAGAGCAGGAGAGCCATCATGACCCAGGTGATGACCGACTTCCGGATGCTCAGCTCGGCAATGTTCACCGCTGGTAACCCTCCAGCTCGCTGAGCTCACGGATCTTCATGCCTTCGCTAAGCTGCGCGACACCCGTCGTGGCGATTCTCTCTCCAGGTTGAAGCCCCGATGCGATGACGATGGAATCGGAGCCGGTAAGCTCTCCCGTCGTCACCGCGCGAGACGCGACCGTCATCGCTTGCGAATCGACGACCCAGACGTGAGGAGCTCCTGATGCATCGGCGAAGACCGCAACAGCGGGCACGACCATCGCCCCGCTCGCACCCTCGGAGGGGTAGCGGGTGACCGTGGCGGTCATACCGGGAAGCACGTTCAACCCGCCCGGCTGAGGCATCTGGAAAGTGACGCGGTACGTCTGCGTTCGCGGGTCCGCCTGGGTCGCGACTTCTCTCAAGGTAAGATCGAACTCGCGCTCCGGCGCGGAGTCGTACCTGGCGGTTATGCGGCCCAACTGAGGTCGAGACACCTGAGCGAGAACTCCCTCGGGGGCGTCCACGACGACCTTGACCTCGTTCACGTCGATGAGGCTGAGAATGGGCTGGCCCGCCCGGACTTCCTCGAAGTTCTCGACGAAGGTCTCGGCGACCTGCCCCCGATAAGGAGCGCGAAGGTAAGTATCCCGAAGGCTCGCTTCGGCGTCCTCCACCTGGGCCTGGGCGACGTTTCTCGTCGCGCGGGCCTGGTCGAGCTGGGCCTGGGACACGGCCTCCTTCTCGTAGAGCGCCGAGAACCGCCTCAGGTCTGCATCCGCCCGCTCGAAGTCCGCCTTCGCTGCGTCGAGTCGTATCTGGAAGTCGCGGGGATCGATGCGCGCCAGAAGCTCCCCGTTGCGAACCACCTGCCCTTCGAGCACCGGAAGCTCGAGGAGAGGACCACCCACCCGAAACGACAGGTTGACCTGGCTCGCGGCTTCCACGCGCCCGGGATAGCTCGCGGGACGCGCCCCGGCGCCGCCCACGACGAGCGTCTTCACTGGCCGAACGAGCTCCTTGACCTCGGCGGTCTGCTCTGCGGCGCAGGCGGCGAGAGTCATCATCACGACGACAGCCATCCAACTCCACTTCCACGTCATCGCGGTTCCCCTTCTCGTTCCCCGACGAGACGTCGGATCTCCTCCACGAACTGCGCCCGCTGCTCGGGACTCTTTTCGTCCTCGAACCAGGAAAGCGCCCTCTGAAGCTCCACCAGATTGATCCAGAACTGGAACTCGGCGGCGGCCGCCGCCTGATCGGCGGTGAGCTTCTCGTTCTGTGCGGAGATCAGATCGGTCACATCGGAAACTCCCTCGGCGTATTTGTCCTGGACGATGCGCAAGTTGTTGTCCGCTGCCTCGGCCGCCTGGCGCGCGAAACGAATGCGCGGAAACGAGCCGTCGACCCGGCTCAAGGCGGTTCGCGTCTGCTGCTCGATCAGCTCCGCCTGGAGCTCGCGCTGGCGCTCGAGAACCCGCCGTTCGGCCGAAGCCTTGTCGACGTCCGCCTGACGCAGGCCGCCCTCGAACAGAGGATAATCGAGGTTTATGGCCCAAACGTACAAAT
>DASPGQ010000025.1 GCA_035620555.1 Vicinamibacteria bacterium | reverse complement strand
GCTCGCGCAGGCTGGACTGTACTTTTTCATCAGCCTGCAAGGCTCGATTGGCGATACGCCCGATCGAGCAGAACGATGGGGTGAGCGACTTCGGCCGAAATCCCGGAACGGCGCACCCCCTCCGAAAGCTGCAGCAGGCATCCGGGGTTGCCCGTGGCGATGATATCGGCGCGGGTAGTCCCGAGCTCTCTCATCTTGGTTTCGAGCACCTTCATCGACATGTCATATCGAATCAGGTTGTAGATACCCGCGCTCCCACAGCAGCGTTCCGAGTCCCGATAGTCTACGAGCTCTACGCCGGGAATCCGCGAGAGCAGCTCCTTGGGCTCGCTTCTCACGCGCTGACCGTGAAAGAGATGACAGGGGGCGTCGTAGGCGATGCGAATGTTGCCCAGTCCTTTCGAGGGAGCCTCGAATCCCTCGCGCACGAGGAAGGCCGATACGTCCGCGACGCGTCTCGCGAAAGAGACGGCCCCGGGGTCACCATCGAGAAGCTCTCCGTACTCCGTCAGGACGGCGCCGCACCCCGCGGCATTGACGATCACCGCCTCGGCTCCCAGGGTCTCGAAGGCATCGACATTGGCGCGCGCGAGCTTTTGTCCCGCCCTCGACAGGCCATTGTGGAGATGTAGCGCGCCGCAACAGACCTGCCCTCGGGGAACGACCACCTCGAAACCGTTTCTCGCAAGGACTCGGGCGGTTGCCTCGTTGACGTCGGCAAACAGATGCGAGGCGATGCATCCGGTGAAGAGAGCGACTCGCTTTCGTCTCTCGCGCTCGCAGGGAAAGATCTCGGGGAGCCGGGGGCTCCTTCGAGGAATCGCGGGAAGCAAGGCCATCCGCTCGCCGAGCGCTCTGCGAGCCAGCGCACGAAGGCCCAGGCGCTCGGCCCAATGCAACAGGGCCATGGCGAGCGAGAGCAGGGCGGGACGGGCGACGACTCCCTCGAGCATGACTCGTTTCGCCGCGCGCAAGAAGAAGCTCTCGGTGCGCGCGTCGGTCAAAAGGCTCCGAGCATCCTCCATGATGGAGCCGACGGGAACACCCGCAGGACACACGGACTCACAACCGCGGCAGGCGAGACAGTCGTAGATCTCGCCGGACAGGCCTTTGCCCAGGGGAAGCCGTCCCTCGAGCCAGGCCCGGATGTTGTAGACCTGCCCGCGCGGCGCGATGGACTCACGCGGCGAGACTCCGTATGCCGGGCACGCCGGCAGACAGAGCCCTCAGTGCACGCAGGATAGCGTTTTCTGGTACAGCTTCTGCTGTCGCGAAGAAAGCTGACTCATCGGCACATCTCAAAGTCTCCCGACGAACCGCCCCGGCGAGAGGATGCCCCTCGGGTCGAGCTCTTGCTTGAGGCGTCTCATGATGGCGAAGGCTTTCGGCGGCTCGCCGAACACGTCCATATCCTCCTTGAGGCCCGGCGGCGCCTGCTCCAAGACCACATTGGCACCGAGACGCCTCGCCACCTCCTGCCGGTCGGACAGCCCATCGGGTTCTTCGGTTCGGCTGAAGACGAGTCCCGAATCGGGATGGGCAACCAGAGGTCCCCCGTCTCGCCACTCCTCGGCGAGCTCGAAAGTGAGCGCCGGCGCTACTTGTCCCCGGAGCACGAGGACGTGGCTGCCCGTCGCCCCGAGGGGAAAGTCTCGTATCCAATCCCAGACTCGAGACGATATCCTGGCTGCTCCCCGAAGTCGCTCGACCGCGGCCTCTACCGATGCGCTGACTTCTTCGGAAAGGCCTTCGAATCGCAGGACGAGGCTCCAATCAGCGAGACTCGAGGCCCGCGAGCTGGCGGGATTGAGAAGAGCGGCGGCTTCGGGCAACGAATGCGAGCGATTCAGCTCGTGCCAGGCCGATCGAGCGTCGCCGGCGCGTCGAAACCGGGCGCTCACCGTGACCACCTCTTCGGGAAGTGCGCGCAGTCTGAGATGGGCTCGGGTCATCACCACGAGCGTCCCCGCCGATCCGGTGAAGAGCTTGGACAGCTCGTAGCCGGCGACGTTCTTTACGACGCGACCGCCGGACTTTACGACGGTTCCGTCGGCGAGAACCCCCTCGAAACCCAAGAGAAGATCACGCGGACGCCCACCGGGCCGCCTTCGAAATCCCGGCTCGGCGAGGGCAAACACACCACCGACGGTCGCCCGGTCGGGAAGCGGCGGGTCGACGGGCAGGAACTGGCCTAGCTCGAAGAGCTCCTCTTGGAGCGTCCCCACGCGCGTACCGGCGCGCACGGTGACCGTGAGATCGGAAGGAATATGATCGACGACGCCGTCCAGAGCGCGCGTGGAAAGAAAAGCATCGAGATGGCTCGGGCGGTTCCCGAGCGAGAGTCTCGTTCCCGAGCCGACGGGAACTACCGCGAGGGACTCTCGATGGCAGAGCTCGAGCGCTCGTGAGAGAGCTGCTTCGTTCTCGGGCTCGAGCACCAGCCAGGGGGAGAGCCCATCGATCTTCGGGTCGTCGGAACGCGGCGGCCGCGAGCTCACGCCCTCCAGAAGACGCCGAGGCGCTTCGGGAGTCAAATCCAGGCTCCGGGCACGGCAGCGACCGCCGGAAGGGCAGATGACTCACCGCATCCCGAGGACGTTGGAAAGATCTTCCCCGGATTGAGCAGCCCCTGAGGATTGAAGACGTCGCGAACGGAGCGCATGAGCGCCAGATCCGCCGGCGAGAACAGCAGGTCCATACGGTCGGCCTTCTCGACGCCGATCCCGTGCTCGCCGCTGATTGAGCCCCCGACGGAAACGCAAAGCTCGAGTATCTCGTGGCTGGCGGCGAGCACGCGCCTCTTCTCGTCCTCGTCGCGACCATCGTAGGGAATGCAGGGGTGCAAGTTCCCGTCACCGGCGTGAAAGACATTGGCGACGCGAATCCGGTGCTTGCTTGCGATCTCCCCCACGCGCTCGAGAACCTCGGGAAGCATCGACCGGGGTACGACGCCGTCTTGGACATACAGATCCGTCGAAAGCCGACCCATCGCTCCAAAGGCGGACTTCCTACCCAACCACAAACGAGCGCGTTCCTCGTCGTTTCGCGCCACTTGAACGGACACCGCCCCGCACTCGATGCAGATACGCTGCACCTCCCGCTCCATTCGGTCCATGCCGCTGCCCGGCCCGTCTAGCTCCACCAGAAGGACCGCCTCGGCTTCCTTCGGATAGCCCGCGGCGAGCGCCCCGGCCTCGATCACCTCGATGGTTCGCCGATCGAGCATCTCGAGCGCCGCGGGCACGATGCCCCGAGCGACGATGGCCGAGACCGCCTCGCAGGCGGCAACCATGCTCCGGAAGGGCGCGAGCAAGGTCTTCACCGCTTCGGGCAGGGGCATCAACCTGACGAGCGCTTCGGTGGCGATGCCAAAAGTACCCTCCGAGCCGACGAACAATCCGACCAGATCGTAACCCGCGGTTTCGCGGGGACCTCCGAGCTCCACGATCTGTCCGTCGGGCAGAACGACTCTCAGGCCGACGACGTGAGCCGTCGTCGGTCCGTATTTGAAACAGTGGGGACCGCCCGAGTTTTCCGCAATGTTACCTCCCAGGGTGCACGCGGACTGGCTCGATGGGTCCGGCGCGAAGGTGAGCCCGTGGGGCGCGACCGACCGCGAGATTTCCAGATTCACGATCCCCGTCTGGCAAAGAGCGAGCCGGTTGTCGAGGTCGAGCTCGAGCAAGCGGTTCATTCTCGTGAGCGCGATGACGACCCCGCCTTCGCTCGGCGTGGCTCCCCCGGAGAGACCGGTACCCGCACCACGCGCGACGAAGGGGACCCGCGCCCGTGAGCAGCACTGGACGACGCGCGCGACTTCCTCGGTCGAACGCGGAAGCACGACCGCGTCGGGGGCGGCTTTGAAGGCCGTCGAACCGTCGCATTCGTAGGCGATGACATGGTGAGCGTCTACGAGAAGAGCCTCGGGCTCCACGAGGGCGGCGAGCTCGGAGAGAAAGGCGGCTTCCAGCATGTCCTCGGCGAGAGAGCTTACACGCGGCGTCAGGGGGGAGCAAGGTCCCGGAGCATAGGCCCTGTGTTCTGAACGAGATGCGGTGGTCGGGGTTGCCAAACCCGATTGGCTGTACTAGATTAATTCTTTTGGCCCATCCTGTGGTTGCACGAATCGCGTTCTGTCACAATATGGAGTGAAGCGGGCGAGAACTCTAGAAGGAGTACCAGACAACATGAACAGTAGAGCGTCCCTGAGTGCCAGCGCCATAGTGAAAACGGACGATGCGGAAGAAGGGACATGGGAGGAGCTCGAGGGCAACTTGAAAATGTTCTCGAGGACGCTGAAGGTGGTGACCGATTCCCGGGTCGAGCTCTACAACGTCACCGATCGCATCAGGGACCTGGTCAAGTCCTCGGGAGTGAAGGCGGGTTTTCTGATCCTCTCCTCGTTGCACACCACGACCGCAGTCTTTATCAACGAATTCCAGGCGGCGCTCATGGCGGACGTCAAGCATTTCCTCGAGAAGCTGGCGCACCGCGACAGCGGTTATCTGCACAATTGCGAGGACTGCTCTGATTGCGAGCGCAAGAACGCCGATGCCCATATTCGCGCACTCGTCTTGGGGCACAACATCACCCTCCCGATTCAGGAAGGCAAGATTCCTCTGGGTCAGTGGCAGAGCATTCTCTTCGCCGAGCTCGACGGGCCCAGGGAGAGGAGTCTGACCGCCCAGGTCATCGGAGTTTGATCCTACGCGTCGAGTTTCAGTTCAACGCTGCGCATCGTTTGCCGTACTATCAGGGACCCTGTTCTCATACCCACGGACACAACTATAGGCTTCTGGTCTTCGTAGAAGGCCCGGTCGACCCGGCAACGGGGCTGGCGGTCGATTTTCTCCAGGTCAAGGCGATCGTGCACGAGCACGTGCTGAGCGTCATCGACCACGACGACTTGAACCGGTATCTCGAAAATCCGACGGCCGAGAACGTGGTCATTTGGATGTGGAAGCGCCTTTTGCCCCACCTCGGCGGCCTGAAGGAAATGCAGCTCTACGAGACCGACGACGCCGGCGTCATCTATCATGGCGAACCCGGGTAATCGCTTCGATCTCGAAGCGATGCAGGATGCCGTGCGTCGCTTCCTCGAAGCCTCGGGCCATGTCATCGAAGGGACCGAGCTCGAGCCGACGCCCGCGCTCGTAGCCCGGGCTTGGAGCGAGACGTTTCTCGACGGCTACGAAGTCGATCCGAAGGAGCTCTTTCAGGAAGCCTACCCCCTGCCAAAATCTCGGGCGCCTTCGGGAATGGTCCTGTTGAAAGCCATCCCCTTCCACGGACTCTGTCCCCATCACCTGCTTCCCTACCACGGACTCGCCCATCTGGCCTATCTTCCGGGGCCAAAGCTCGCTTCGCTCTCGAGCCTCACGCGGCTGGTGGACTGCTACTCGCACCGCCTCGAGATTCAGGAGACCGTTACCCGACAGATTGCCGACGCCCTGGTCGCACACCTTCGCGCGCGAGGTGCCGCCGTCCTGCTCGAGACCGATCAGACATGCATGACCATGCGAAACGCCGAGCGGCGGGGGACGCGCACCGTCACCCAGCATTTCTCCGGAAGCTTCGGCCGAAGAATCAATCTGAGGCTCGAGTTCCTCAGGAGCCTGGGCTCGTTGCCCTGACTCTGGCATACTAGATCCAAACATCACAGAGAGGAGAGGCAATGGCGAGCGTCATTCAGCGGGTCGACCTCTCGGACGATTACCTCGTTTGGCTGAAGACGTCGTTCAACGAGGGTACGGGGAAGCTCCTGTCTCTTTCCCCCGGCGGCGCCTACGTGGCCACGAGCATGTCGCTTCTGCCGCAGGCTCAGGTGCGATTGAGGATCCTTCCACCGAAAGAGCCGTTTTCCTTCGAGCTCGAGGCGGTCGTGAACTGGGAGAACCGGGGGAACCGACGACGCGGACCTTTCCCTCCCGGTTACGGAGTGCGATTCACCGAGCTCGGATCGAGCGCGGTCGAAGCCATCCGGGAGGTTCTGAGGTCGGCCATCGTACCGAACATTGCGACCGGGCCCGTGGATTCGAGTCATTGGGAGACGATGGCGGCGATGGATCCGAGCCAGACGGCACGCTTCGTGGTGGCGAAACGCAAGGAAGCGCAAGAAGGAAGCTGTCCCGCGTGTGGTAAATGAGCGGCCCGACGGTCACAGGCCTCGGGCCTCCTCCTGACAGGCTTCCCACAGGCGCCGCAGGTCGTTCTCGCCGGTCCGCAAATGCGTGATGCATGCTCTCAAGGTGAAGCGGCCCCTCAACCGGTTCGGCGAGAGAAACAAGCCGGGCCGACGGTTCAATCGATCGAGGATCCGTTCCTGGGTGGCATCGGAACCGGGAAGGTAGCGGAAGCAGACCGTGCTCGTCATGACGGGCGCGCAGAGCTCGAAATCGGGTGCCCGTTCGATCCACGAGGCGAGCTCCCGCGCCAGAGACAGATGCGCTTCGATGCGATCACGGATGGCCCGGGCACCGTAGGTCTTCAGAACCATCCAGAGGCGAAGCGCCCGGAAGCGGCGCGACAGCTCCACCGTATGTTGCATCGGGTGATGGACGTCGCCTTCCATCTCCGACGCGCTCACCTTCAGGTAGTCGGGCACGACGGTGAAGAACTCGCGCATGAAAGAAACGTCGCGCACGAGAAGACAACTCGTGTCGATCGGGACGAAGAGCCACTTGTGGGGGTCCAGCGAGATCGAATCGGCTCGCGAGAGGCCGGCTCGCATCCAAGAAGCGCTCGGGGCGGCGGCGGCCAGGGCGCCATAGGCGCCGTCGACGTGTAGCCACAGGTTCTCGCGACGGCAGACGTCGGCGAGCTCTTCGAGCGGGTCGACGGCGCCGCTTCCAATCGTGCCCGCGGTTGCCACCACGACACCGCGGCACCCCTCGCGGGCAATCGCCGCCCGCAGAGCGCCGAGGTTCATTCGAAACGCGTCGTCGGTTGGAATGCGGCGAATCGCATCGGGGCCGATGCCCAGGAAACGAAGTCCCCGGTCGATCGAGCTATGAGTCTCCTCCGAGAGGTAGAACACCATCCGTTCTCCCCCGGCCAGGCGCTCGCGGGCGAGCGCGAGCGCCATGAGATTGGCCAAAGAGCCTCCGCTGGTGAGGACACCGCCGCCTTCCGCCGGGTACCCGATGAGCGACTGCAACCAGCGAACGGTTTGCGCCTCGACCGCGGCAGCCGAGGGACCTCCTCGCACCAGGCTCACGTTCTGATTCAGGGTCGCGGCGAGCAGATCGGCGACGATACCGACGACGCTCGCCGAGTTCGGAATGTACGCGAAGTTACCAGAATGCTGGAGATGGGTGGCGCCGGCGACGATCTCGCGGCGGAACTCTTGGAACACCGCGCCGAGTGAGGAGCCCTCTTCGGGAATCGCCTCGTTGAAGCGCCCGAAGATCTCGGCCGGAGCCACGCCACTAAAAATCCTATCGTCGGTCGGGCTCGTGAGATAGTCCAGCATCCAATCGACCGCTTCCCGGGCGAATGCCCGGAGGGCCTCGGTCGAGCCGTCTTCGGACTCTCTCATCGCGGAGCGAGCTCGAGAAGGCTATGGCGCACGATCCGCAAGAGGTTCGTCACGAAGGCACATACGCCGGCCAACAGGATCGTGGCCGCCATCAGAAGTCCCTCGGGAAACGCCAGGCAGATCGAGACCGTGGTCGAGAGCGTCCCCAACAAGATCGCGGAGTTCGCGAATCGTATCAGCCTCTTGTCGGGCAGCTCTTTCATCCCCGGGACGGGGTGCTTGCCGTACTCGTCTCGATAACGCTCTTTCCAAACCCATATGGGAAAGAGCTTGGGCGCAACCGCCGAGACGGTGAGAACCATGAATCCGTACAGGCCGAGAAAGCCGTAAGCGAGCTGCACCCGCCCTCTAGCGGGGTCAGCTTGTTCGGGCCAACCGAGCGCGAGCACGAGGCCCATCGATGCCACGACCGCGAGAACGAACAGTGGCGCCATGTCCCACTCCCTCGTACGTCCCCGCAGAAACGATCGTGCCGGGGAGAACCCCTGCCACAAGCAGGCGACGACGATCATGAGCGCAAAGGGAAATAGGCTCACTCCACCGAGAAATCCCATCGTGAGACCGACGGTCCCGACCTGCAGGAGAGCGAATCGAAGAGGCAGCGAGCTCGATGCGCCCTCGGTGGTGGGAACGATCTCCAGCTGGAAGCCGAAGATCATGTTTGCCACCCAGCCGACGGCGGCGAGATGCGCATGGGCAAAGAGATTGGCGAGATGATCGTCGGCGAGGAACGCGGGCCGGACGTCGTATGCCTTCACCAGTGCGAGAAGAACCCCCAGGCTCGCCGCCAGGAGCAAGAAAACAAGGGACGACGCGACGAAGAGCCGCGGCCACTTCGTTTTGCTCGAGGCACGAAACAATCCCCGAAAGTTCCATAGCTGGAGGAGAGCAGCACCGAGAACCAGAAGGGCCGACCAGCTCATCCCGATGGCTTCGCCAAGCCAGAAGTGCGCGATCATTCCCCAGCTCCCGACGAGGAACAGGACGAGCTGAAAGCGAGCCACGGAACGAGAAGAGGCTTCCACCTTCAGAAGCATCGGCGACAGCCGATGGAGGACGCCCATCATCATCGACGTCAGAAACCCGAGTGTGACGAGATGAGTCAGAGCGAGCAAGCGGTCGTAGTAGAAGTATTGGAGAAGCATCTCGGTCTTCCACCATAACCAGGCCGTGGCTGCGAGGAGTGCGGCGACTCCGTTGAGGACGAAGACCTCGTGCGTTCTCGGGCAGCGTCTGATTCGGATCATTTGGCTCGCGGGCAACATTATCACTCAAGAAAGTTTCATTCTTCGTGCTCTCGTGACTCCAGAATGTGTTACAATCCCCGCCGCCAGAAGCGGTCCGACTAGGGTTGGGGGCGCTTACAGGGTTGGGTTGGGGTTCCAGCGCGTTTTACGACGGTAATCCTGCAAGTCGATGACGGCCCGCCACTGAGTCTCGTCTGCCATCGAGTCGGCCCACGCTGCGTCGCGAAGTTGGGGGGCAATGCGTTTTCGCGGTTGGGTTCTCGCCATACCCGTCTCGGTCACGACTCTCCCCGAGCCCGAGGTTTCGGTCAGGGGAACGATCCTCAATGGGCCGAGCTCGCTCGTCCTCGAGGGAGAGGTCGTCGAGGACAACCGGTTCTACCTCGCGTGCGAAACGATAACCATCGGTCCCGACTTCCACATCGTCGGTCCTGGCTCCGCGGTGTTCCGCGCGGGGAGCCACGTCACGGTTTGGAACGGGTTCTCCGTTGGATCGGATGCGCGGGCCACGTTTCAACTCGACCCGGGATGCACGGCCGACACGCTGCCGACGGTGACGATTGACGCGCCTGTGGATGGATCGATCTTCGGTTCTGCTGACCCGATCGACTTCTCGGGAGCTGCCACCGACGATGAAGACGGGGACCTCGCGTCGGAGCTGTCATGGATATCGGATCGGGACGGCAGCATCGGCTCCGGGGCGGTAATCTCCACGGCGGGACTTTCTCCCGGACTGCACCGGGTCACCGCCTGGGTAGCGGATCACGGAGGACTCATCGGCTCGGCTCAGATCGCGCTCACGGTTGTGGTGGGCTCCCCGCCGAGCGTGACGATCAACGCGCCGGCGAGCGGCTCGATCTTCGATTCCGGCGAGAGCATCGACTTCACCGGGACCGCCAGCGACGCCGAGGATGGTGTTCTCACCGCCGAGATCTCCTGGAGCTCGAACCTCGACGGAGAATTCGGCACCGGGGGCTCCATCACGCACGGAACGCTCTCTCTCGGCCAGCACACGATCACGGCCACGGTGACGGACACCGAGGGGCTCGCGAGCTCGGATCTCGTCACGTTGACGGTGAACAACACGCCACCGGTGGTGAGCATTTCTCTGCCGGTGCATGGCGCGAGCTTCGATTTCGGAGAAACGATTCAATTCTCGGGCACGGCAGACGACCTGGAGGATGGAGAGCTCACCCCGAGCCTCCTCTGGGAGTCCGATCGTGACGGAAGCCTGGGGACGGGCGGCTTCCTCTCGATGGCCACGCTCTCCTCCGGGAGTCATGAGATCACGGCTTCCGCGGTCGATGGCGAGGGGTCGACCGGCCTCGCGCAGGTGAACGTGGCCGTTGCCGAGCCGGCGCCGACCACCGTCGAAGTGCGGGTTGGCTCGAGCTCGGACGACGCCGAGGAAAAGCCGACCGGCTCGGTGTCTCTGGCCAGCAGCGACCTGGAGCTCGTCGAGGAAGGGAGCATCCAAACCGTGGGCATTCGCTTCGGCGGCGTGGACGTCCCCCGAGACGCCGCGATCGCGAACGCCTTCATTCAGTTTCAGGTGGACGAGACCGGGGACGGTCCGACGTTTCTCGTCATCGAAGGCGAATCGGTCGACCATGCCTTTCCCTTTGCCACGTCCAACGGGGACGTCTCGACGAGACCGAGAACGGCAGCGTCGGTCGTGTGGGTCCCGCCCCCCTGGACGACGGTGGGAGAGTCGGGCTCGGAGCAGCGAACCCCCGATCTCTCCCCGGTGATCCAGGAGATCGTGAGCCGGCCGGGGTGGTCGAGCGGAAACGCCTTGTCGATCGTTCTCATCGGCGTGGGAAGACGCACCGCGGAAGCTTATGACGGGGTTCAAAACGCCGCGCCTCTGTTACACATCGAATACCGAGACGCAATAAATAACGCACCTCCCACGGTCACCATAGCCGCCCCGGAGAACGGCACGACGTTCGAGAACGGACTGAACGTTGTTTTCCTTGGAACCGCCACCGACGCTGAAGACGGAGACGTCTCGTCCCTTGTCTCGTGGGAGTCAGACCGGGACGGCATGATCGGCGCGGGAGGCTCTTTCACCTCGGATCTGTCGGAAGGCGTGCACGTCGTCACCGCGACCGCGACCGACACCGGTGGCAAGTCGGGCTCGGATCAAGTCCTGTTCGTCGTTCTGCCTACTGGCGTGGTGGTCGTGGGAGCGGGCGACATCGCCGGCTGCGGCCCACAAAACGACGAGGGCACCGCGGCGCTTCTCGACGATATCGCCGGCACGGTGATCACGCTCGGCGATCACGTTTACCCCGACGGCGCCGCGCAGGAATTCGCGAACTGCTACGATCCCAGCTGGGGACGCCACAAGTGGCGTACCCAACCCTCGGCGGGGAATCACGACTACCACACCGCGGGTGCGTCGGCATATTTCGACTATTTCGGCGCCGCCGCGGGCAATCCAGGCGAAGGGTACTACAGCTACGATCTGGGCTCGTGGCACGTCATCGTGCTCAACAGCAACTGCGCTCAGGTCGGCGGCTGCGATCCCGGTTCGCCTCAGGGGCAATGGTTGCAGTCCGACCTAGCGGCGAATCCCAGCACCTGCACGCTGGCCTACTGGCATCATCCGCGGTTCAGCTCCGGCGAGCATGGCAACGCGGCCGCCGCCGTCGATCTCTTCGAGATGGCCTATCAGGGCGGTATCGACGTGGTCTTGACCGCCCATGATCACGACTACGAGCGATTCGCGCCCCAGGATCCGAACGGGAACCTGGACCAGACCCGCGGCGTTCGCCAGTTCGTCGTCGGCACCGGGGGGGCGGCGCTTCGCCCCATGGTCACCGTCCTGCCGAACAGCCAAGTCCGTCACAGCGACTCGCACGGTGTCCTCAAGTTGACGCTCTATCCCGCGGGTTACGAATGGGAGTTCGTTACCGTGTCGGGGACCTTCACCGATTCCGGCGCGGCCGCGTGCGTCGCGACGCCGTGAGACTCTTATCTACTCCAGGGCGAAGCTCAACCGGTCGAGGACGATCTCGCCGTTGTTGACGACCAGGAGCACGTCCGAGAGCGCGAGGATGTTCTCGAGGGGGTTTCGGTCGACGACGATGAGGTCGGCTTCGAGCCCGTTCTGAACTCGGCCCGTCCGCTCGGAGATGCCGAGAAGCTTCGCCGCCACCGTGGTCGCCGCTTGAATGGCCTCGAAGGGGGAGAGCCCACATTTCGTGAGCGCTTCGATCTCGTGCTGAAGCGTAAGCGTGCCGTCCGGTCCGAAGCCCGTATCGGTAGCGGCAACGATGGGAACGCCGAGTCGGCGCGCGGTCGACACCACCTCCATGAGCCTCGCCAGCATGTGCCGTCCGCGCACCTGGAGAACCGGATCGTCGTAATCCCCGCCCGGGGTCATCAAGTCCGTGACGACGGCGACGGTCGGCACGAGGTAAGTGCCTTTTTCTTTCATGAGCCTCAGCGT
>DASPGQ010000024.1 GCA_035620555.1 Vicinamibacteria bacterium | reverse complement strand
GGGACGTCGGCGCAAGAAGAAGCACAAGAGAGACAAAGCGGCGGCAACGCCTGCTCCGGCGACGTCGCGGCGAGCATTCGCCCTACCCCTGGCGCTCGCGCTCGGGCTCGTTCTCCTATCGCTCCTGCCGCGGGTTCAAGGAAACCCGACCCTCTACCGCTCGTTTCTGGGTGCCGCTCTCGCGCTCCTCGCCTGGGAGCTGGTGCTCTTCGTGAGCCTCAAACGTACCGGTGCCGGCCGTTCGTTCCACACCATGCTGCGCCCCCAGCACTATGCGCAGGCGATGGTCCAGGCCTCGGTGTACGCCTACTGGGGCTACTACTGGCGGCCGGTCTACGAGTTCGCCCCTCTCCTCGTGGCGCAGCTGGTGTTCGCCTACGCCTTCGACATTTTGCTGGCCTGGTCGCGCCGCGAGAGCTACCTTCTCGGCTTCGGTCCGTTCCCGATACTTTTCAGCACGAACTTGTTCCTCTGGTTCCGAGACGACTGGTTCTACCTGCAGTTTGTGATGATTGCCGTCGGGTTCCTCGGGAAGGAGCTCGTGCGATGGCACCGGGACGGCAGGTGGACCCACATCTTCAACCCTTCGGCCTTCTCCCTCGGGCTATTCTCGCTGGCGCTGATCGCAACGAAGGCAAGCGACCTGACTTGGGGCCAGGAGATCGCAACGACGTTGAGCCTGGCCCCTCGGATCTACCTGTTCCTGTTTCTCGTGGGGCTCGTGGTGATGTACCTCTTCTCCGTCACGCTCGTCGCCGGTTCGGCCGCCGTGACTCTCTTCGGGTTGAGCGTGCTCTACTGGAGGTCGACTGGAGTTCCCTATTTCGTGGATTCCGAGATACCGAGCGCCGTATTCCTCGGACTCCACCTCCTCGTGACCGATCCGTCGACATCGCCGAGAACCACGCTCGGAAAGGGTCTCTTCGGCACCCTGTACGGGCTCGGCGTGTTCGGACTCTATTCTCTGCTCGGCGCCATCGGGGCGCCGACGTTCTACGACAAGCTTCTTTGCGTGCCGCTTCTCAACCTGAGCGTCAAGTGGATCGACGGCCTCGCTCGTGCGCTCGAAACGTTGCCTCGCCTGATCCCCTGGGCGAGGTGGAGCATCGGCGCGATCGGCAACCGGACTTACATGGCCATCTGGATCCTGTTTTTCGGGGTGATGACGGCGATCGGCTCGACCGACGGCCGCCACCCCGGCGACCGACTCCCCTTTTGGCAGGAGGCCTGCGCCAAGGGCCGTCGCAACGCCTGCGACCGCCTTATCGAGATCGAATCGACGTACTGTCGCGACAACTCGGCCTGGGCGTGCAACGAGCTCGGCGCGCACTATCGGTCGGGAACCCTGGTGGAGGCGGATACCGAGCTCGCCTGGAGCTTCTTCTCGCGAGCGTGCGAGCTGAGGCATCCTGGCGCGTGCTTCAGCCTGCTCGATCCGGGCGGCTCGAGCCACCCCAACCCAAGGATCCTCGATCTCAGACTCCTGCTGCGTGAAGGCGGCCCCAACCTGCTCGAGATGCCCGAGCGCGACGTGCTCGCACGAGCCTGCGAGCACGGGTGGACCTTCGCCTGTAACGAGGGGACCCGGTAGTGACTTCGAGACTCGTCCGCGCTTCCCTGATTCTCATCGGGATGAGCTCCTGTGGATGGCCGCCCGCCGAGATCCGTGCCGGGGCCAAACCAGCATCGAAGACCGAGGACTCGGAGTTGACCGGATTTCGAGCGGATGCCTGGTTTCTGCCCGACGACGAGCTCCTCGGTTTCGTCGAGATCGCGGCTGGCCCTTTCCCGATGGGTAGCGACGCTTCTGTCGACGCGCTCGCCTACGACAATGAGCTCTGGCCGGACTCGCAAGGACCCGGCACAGTGGACCTGGACGGGTTTTACATCGGCCGTTACGAGGTCACCGTGGCTCAGTACCGTGCATTCGTCGAAGCGACGGGATACGAGGTCGACGCCCGGGCTCTCGAGGCACCTCCCGCTCATCCGGTGACGTCGGTCTCATGGCCGGACGCACTCGCCTACTGTCGGTGGCTGGAGGCGACCCTCAGAGAATGGCCTCGAACCCCAGCCCGTTTGTCCGAGGCGCTTCGCGACGGCTTTCGGCTCGGGCTGCCTAGCGAAGCCGAGTGGGAGAAGGCCGCGCGCGGCACAGACGGACGGATCTATCCGTGGGGAAACGCCCCGCAACCGGAACGCGCCAATTATCGTGGGACGGGAACGATGCCGGTGGGGAGCTTCGAGTGCCCTTCCTGTCCCTTCGGTCTGCTCGATATGAGCGGGAACGTCTGGGAGCTGACGCGAAGCCCGTATGAGGCGTATCCGTACGATCCGAGCGATGACCGCGACCATCTCGAGGAAGATGCGCTGTTCGTCATGCGCGGCGGGCACTTCGGGGATCCGGAAAGGAACGTCCGGGCCGCACTCCGCGGCGCAGTCGACCCGGGCGCGCGCCGCCCGTTCATCGGGTTTCGTGTGGCGGTCTCCCGCTTCTAGCTAGCTCGGCTCAGCGTCGCCAGGCGAGTGCGATTCGCTCGACGATCACATCACTCTTGCGAGGCGCGTGGAGAACCGACGTCACCTGGAGCCCCTCTTCCGAGTAAGCGGTCTGAAGCTCTGCGGTCTTCTCGATGAGCTCGGCCTCGAGAGCCTCGAGCTTCTCCTTTTGCATTTCGACCTTGGCGCGCGCGCGCCCCACGTCCTTGCGCTCGCGAGCGACCCGCGAAGCGGAACGCGCCGTGCGTCGGGCCCGGGTGACATTCCCGAGCTTTCGTCCAAAAAGAGCTCCCGCGAGCGTCGCGCCGAAATCCATCGCCGTTTCGAGCTTGCTGTCTCCGTATTGGGAAGACTCGCGTTCCAGCAGCGCCTCGGCGCGAAGGACGGCCTCCTCCACTCGCGCGAGCTTGGGCGCAAACCGTTGTCTGAGCCTCTCGATTTCCTCGTCTCGTTTCTCGCGTCGAGCGTGGGCGCACCGTAAACGAAAGTCGGCGGCACTCTCGTGCGGCCGGGAGTACAGCTCGATCTCGGGCACCGAGAACTGCTCGAGACGCTGCACCCGATAGAGGAAGGCTGCCAGCGACCGCTTCCATTGGGTGGTGGTCTTTTCCCAGGAGGAGAGGCTCGGTGTTGGGGCGAAGCCCACCCCGTCGGCGGGCCCTTCCTCGAGCGCGGGAGGCGCGATCGCCTCACCACTCCGCCAGGCGACGGGGTCCTCCAGGGGCGTGAGCCAATGCAGATTCTCCCAGTAGTCGAGGTCCGACTTCGTGCTGACGTAGTGAAGCTGTGCTTTCGCCAGGAGGAATGGGCGGT
>DASPGQ010000023.1 GCA_035620555.1 Vicinamibacteria bacterium | reverse complement strand
ATGGCTTTTCCCATCCCTTCCACGACTTCGGCGTCGTTCCGGATGGTCCCGGCGCCCTTCCCGTAAGCGATGCTGACGACGACGGCGCCGAGAAAAATGAAAGCCACGATGCCCGACATGAAGGGTGACCGCAGGAGTCCTCCGGTCTCGGGATGGCGAAGAAATCCCCCGGCGGGGACCGTTCCCAGAAGAAGAAATAGCGCGAAAAACACGCCGGCAACGAGCGCGAACCTCAGTCCGCGCTCCTCCTCGGGGGTGAGGCGGGTCATCGAGAGATCGGACTCGACGTCGCCTCCGTACCGGCCGAGTCTCGGCTCTACGATTTTTTCGGTGACCCAGGTGCCGGCGAACGAGATGAGAAACGTCGAGGTCGCCATGAAATAGTAGTTGGCCGCGGGGTTCACCGTGTAGTCGGGATCCACGATCTTGGCGGCTTCTTCGGAGATGCCCGCGAGGAGAGGGTCCACCGTTCCGAGGAGAAGATTCGCGCTGTAACCGCCCGATACGCCGGCGAAGGCGGCGGCGAGACCGACCAGAGGATGTCGACCCACCGAGGCGAAGACGATCGCGGCGAGCGGCACGAGGAGCACGTAGCCGACCTCGCTGGCCATGTTCGATACGACTCCGGCGAAAACGATGGCGAACGTGAGAAGCCGCGGCGGCGCCGAGAGAACCAGCTTCTTGAGGGCGGCGCCGATGAGCCCGCTCGACTCGGCGAGGCCGATTCCGAGCATCGAGACGAAGACGGTGCCGAGGGGCGCGAAGCCGGTGAAGTTCGTCACCATCCTCGTGAGGACCAGGTGAAGACCCGAGACGCTGAGGAGGCTTACGGGTCGGATCGGCTCCCCGGTGGAAGGATGGACGACTTCGAGATCGAGCCCGGCGAGAATGCCCGACAGCAGGATGACGAGCAGAGCGAAGATGGCGAATAGGCTCGCCGGATGCGGGAGCACGTTTCCCACGCGCTCTACAAAGTCGAGAAAGGCGGTAAACCCTCGCGAAACCCGGCTCACGAGGCGTAACGCTCTCGAATGCTGGGTATGAGATAGTCACGAAAAGCGCGCTCGGCGTCGTAGTCGGGCGACCACTTCCAGTCCTGGCGGGCGGCGGTGTCGTCCAGGTTTGCCGGCCAGGTGTCCACGATGGCTTGACGTTTCGCGTCGGGCACGAAGTCGATCTCGGCCTCGGGGAAAGCCTCGAGGACGACGTCACGGATCTCGGCGGCCGAGAGGCTGAAGCTGGTCACGTTATACACGAGCGCGCTGAGCGCGCTCGCCGGCGCGGCGGCGAGCGCCAGGAGAGCCTTGGTCGCGTCGGGCATCGCCATGAAGGGGATGCGCACCTCGGGACTCACGAAGCAGTGGTAGGGCTCTCCCTTGGCCGCGGCGTGTAGCATCTCGGGCGCGTAATCGCTCGTGCCTCCGCTGGGGATGGTCTGGGCACTGATGAGACCGGGAAAGCGCACGCTGCGGAAGTCGATCATGACGGGCGTCTGAGCGGAGAGCTGCTTGTAATGGCGGCTGAGATAGCGGCCGAGCAGCTCGCAATAGAGCTTGTTGCAGCCGTACATCGTGGTCGGATTGGTCCACTCCCACTCACGAACTCGCGAATAGCGGGATTTCGCCTCCTGGGTGGGCAGGCCGTAGACCGCAATCGAGCTCGGGAAGATGAACGACACCGGCGCCCCGCGCCACTGCGATTGTTCCGAGGCGAGACGCAGGAGCTCGAGCGTCCCCTCGACGTTCACCCGGTGCGCCTGCTCGGGCGTGAACTCGGCGCGAGTCGAAAGGAGAGCGGCAAGGTGGAAGATGCACTCGATCTCGTACTCGGCGACGAGCCGGGAAAGAAGGCTGTCGTCGAGGATGTCGCCCTGGATGTGCGTGTGGGTCCCCTCCACTTCATAGGGAAGCGCGGAGAGATCGAGAGTGAGAATGGGCCGCGACGAATTCGTTGCGAGCTTCTGGACCAGCGACGTTCCGACTTCTCCCGCCGCGCCGGTGACGAGAGTGACTTTCTTCCGCATTGGCGGCACATAGTACGCGGTCGGTGGTCGCCTCTCAAGCGAAACGCTGCCGGAGCCAGCGGCCGATGTCGTCAATCTCCGGAGGCGACAGGCTGTGGGGCATCGGGTAGGTATGCCATTCGGGGGTAAACCCACGCTCTCGAAGCCGGGCGAGCGTGGCTTCGGCGAGTCCGATGGGAACGATGGGATCGTGAGTCCCGTGGGCCATGAAGATCGGTAGGTCGCCCTCGGCGGACGGGATCGCTTCGATACGAGGATGGTAGCAGGAGAGCGCGAGGATGCCTCCGATGCGTTCTTCGAGAGCGAGTCCGGTGTAAAGAGCGATGGCGCCCCCTTGAGAGAATCCTGCCGCGACGATGCGGTCGGAGGGGATGCCGAGCTCTCGCTCGTGGGCGAGCCAGGCCTCGAGCTGGGATCGCGACTGGTCGAGCTCGTCGACATCCGTGTTGCGCTCGATATCCAGGCTCTTGATGTCGTACCAGGCTCGCATGACCATTCCCCCGTTGATGGTGACCGGACGCGGCGGCGCGTGGGGGAAGACGAAACGGACTCCGTCGAGGCCCAGGGCGGGAACGATGGGCTCGAAGTCGTGGCCATCGGCTCCGAGGCCGTGGAGCCACACAATGGATCCGTTTGGCTTGCCCGCGGGTTCGACCTCGACGGCGGGAAGAAGCTCTTTCGTCATGATGGTCGAAGATAATCCTCTTCGAGCACCGAGGCCAGCTTGTCGAGAAACGTCTCGGCGTGCTCTTCCGAGAATATCAATGGCGGCTTGAGCTTGACGACGTTCTCTAACGGTCCGTCGGTGCTCGTGAGAACCCCCTCCTCTTTCATTCGATTCACGAGGTAACGCGCCTCGTCGGCGGCGGGCTCGAGAGTCTCCCGGTCGCGCACGAGCTCGAATCCGAGAAAGAGCCCTCGGCCGCGCACGTCGCCGACGATGTCGAACCGCTCCTGTAGCTCGCGAAGGCCGGCGATGAGCCGCGCACCCATTTTCCGCGCGTTCTCCTGCAGGGCTTGTTCCTCGATGACGTCGAGAACCGCGAGCCCCACGGCACAGGAAACGGGGTTGCCTCCAAAGGTGTTGAAATACTCCATTCCCGTCTCGAACGACCGCGCGATTTCTCGCGTGGTCACGACGCACCCGATGGGATGGCCGTTGCCGATCGGTTTTCCCATGGTGACGATGTCGGGTACGACGCCTTCGGCCTCGAAGGCCCAGAAGTGGGAGCCGACGCGGCCGAAACCAATCTGCACCTCGTCGGCGATGCAGACTCCGCCCGCCTCACGCACGAGCCGATGAACGGCCGCGAGATAGCCGGGAGGCAGCACGATCTGACCGGCGCAGCTCAGTATGGATTCGGCTATGAGAACGGATGCCCGCCGGCCCTCGAGGATCGCCCGGACGTCGTCGACGTATCGCTCGGAATAGTCGGGATCCGCGCGCCGGTGCGACCCGCGGTAGCCGTCGGGCATTGGAAGCTTTGTCACGTGATCCGGTGCGCCATCGCCTCCGGGCCCGTCGAACTTGTAGGGGCTCACCTCGATGAGAGACGTCAGGTTTCCGTGATAGGTACCGTCGAGAACGAGCGTTTCACGTCGCTTCGTGCGCGCGCGGGCGAGCCTCAAGGCCAGGTCGTTCGCCTCGCTTCCCGAGTTGACGAAGAAGCAGACTTCGAGCGATGAGGGAAGCTTGGCCTTGAGCCTTTGCGCATACTCGAGGATATTCGGGTGCAGGTACCGGGTATTCGTGTTGAGGACGGCGGACTGATCGGAAGCGGCGCGGACCACGCGGGGATGACAGTGCCCAACGTGAGCCACGTTGTTTACCATGTCGAGGTAAGGCCGCGCGTCGGTATCGTAGAGGAAGCATTTCGATCCGCGAACGATGTGGAGCGGGCGCTCGTAGGCGAGGCTCAGGGCTCCCGAAAGGTGCTGGCGGCGCTCCGCCGTCAGGTCGCTTTCGGCCGCCATCTTCGACTCGATCCCCAGAAACGGGCCGGGGTCGGGCGAGAGTCCGAGCCACAGCAAACGTTCCGAGGGCCGCGCGACTCCGGGAAAGTCGCCTTCCTTGTCCAGCAGATCGAGGATGATTTGAAAATGAAGGTGCGGAGGCCAGTTGCCGTTGGCGGGAAAATCCCCGACTTCGGCGAAAGCTTCGCCCTTTCTGATTCGTTGTCCCCTTTCGAGCCCATCGATCGAACGGCTCGAGAGGTGTCCGTAGAGCGTGTAGCCCAGCGCGTGCTCGAGGATGATGGTCGGGCCGTAGTCGAGCGGAGCGTCGTTGAGTCGAAAGCTATGGACGACGCCGTCGAGAGGTGCATGGATCGGGGTTCCCGGCTCGACGAACAGATCGATGCCGAGATGCACCGTTCGCGGCTCGGAACCCCCCTCCGGGGCAGACGTGAAAATCGCGCTGGTATAGAGAGGACGAGCCTCGTCGTAGCATCCGATGCCGACTCGGGCGCCCGTTCGTTTCATCTTGGAGAACAGGTGCGAGGTGAAACACTCGACGTCCTCGAGGACTTCGAGGCCGCCAAGCTCCTGGGAGCCCACGCTCAAGTCGAAAACATGGATCGGTTCGCCGGCGAGAGGGAAGGGAAGCACGCTCGTCGGAGCTTGCGCGTGGAAGAACCGACGCGCCCCGGCTCCGTCCGGATGCGGGTCCTTGCCGCACGCGGCCCGGAAGGCGTAGTGCGGGAAACGATCGCACTCGCCTTCGAGCCGTTCCAGCAAGCGCCAGGCGGGAGCCTGGCTGACTCGCAGATACTCGCGCTCCGGCTCGTCCCTGAATTGACGCGCGCAGATGGACACGCTCATCGCGAGCCGGGTGACCGCCAGGGGAAAAACGAGGGCGAGCTCCTCGTCGCTGAGAGGGTGCTCCTCGTGATACCCGGCCACCACCGTGGCCGCGGCGCCCACGGGATCGCGTTTGTCCAGCATCGCGTAGGCGCAGAGGATCGCCAGATCGCAGACGACGGCTCCCTCGATCATGTCTCCGAAATCGAGAAATCCCGTGATCTCGCCGGAGCGCCCGATGAGGATGTTGTGGTCGTTCCCATCGTTGTGGATGACGCCTCGGGGCAGCTCGAGAAGCCGCGAGAGAACGTTTCGCTCGAACCGAGCGAGGTGTCGCTCCAGGATGGCGCGGCGATCGTGGGTCTCGACCCGCGCCATCCCATCGCGAAGCACATCAGCCGCTCGCGTCATGTCCCACTTCAACGTTCGGGGATGTGCCTCGTTGGCGAGGCCGGCGAGCGCGCGGTCGAGCCTGCCCATCGTGCGGCCGAGGGTTCGCAGGAGATCAACCGTATGCGGCTTGAAGCTCGCAAGAGGCTTTCCCGGCAGGTAGGAGAACAGCCGACAGATCCATCCCGACGCCGTTTCACCCATGAGCTCGCCCTCGAGGGTCGGTATCAATCGCGGCACGGGGAGGGAAGGATCTTCTCTGGCGACGTGCTGGAGGGCTCGATTCTCGAAATCGAGTACCGTGCGCTCCTCCGATGCGCTGCTAATCTTCAGGACGTGGTCGGGCTTCAGGTGGAAGTTCTGATCGCGCTCGCTCGGTAGCGTCGCGACCCCGGACGGATCGACACCGTAGAGTTTCCTGCCGAGCTCACGGGCTTGATCCAGCGAGAGGCGGGGTCGTGCTATCCCAAGAGTCTCTTCACCCATCGGAGCTTGCTTCCGTACGGAGGATATCGCAGAGGAGGATCGAAAAGCGTGGCCCCGCGAACGACGGCTCTCTGGTGGCTGAAGGTCTCGAAACCGAATCGTCCGTGGTAGCGACCGGTGCCGCTCGCTCCCCGCCCCCCGAAGGGAAGAGTCGAGCTCGAGAAATGAATGAGCGTGTCGTTCACCGAGACACCTCCCGAGGGAACTTCGCGCAGCACCCGCTCGACCGTATCCGGTCTCCGGGAAAAGACGTAGAGAGCCAAGGGATCCGGATGACGTCCCACGAGCCGGATCGCCTCATCGAGCGATTCGTAAGGGACGATGGGAAGAATCGGCCCGAAGATCTCTTCGTCGAGGACGCTCGCACGCTCGGGAACATCCACCAGTGCCGTCGGGGCGACGTACAGCCCTTCTCGATCGGTCTGCCCGCCGAAGGCGATGCGGCCCTCGCCCAGGTAGGCGCTCAGCCTCGCGAAGTGCCGCTCGTTCACGATCCGGGCGTAGTCCGGGCTGTCCTGCGGCTCCTCACCAAAGAACCGGCGGACGCTCGCCTGGATCTCGGCCACGAGCTCGGCGGCGCGCTTCGAGGAAACGAGGACGTAGTCGGGAGCGATGCAGCTCTGTCCCGCGTTCCAGAACTTGCCCCAGGCGATGCGGCGCGCCGCCAGAGGCAACCGCACGTCCTCGTCGACGAGGCAGGGACTCTTGCCGCCGAGCTCCAGTGTGACCGGTGTCAAGTTCTCCGCGGCCGCTTTCATCACGCTCCGGCCGACCGAAGCGCCCCCGGTGTAGAAGATGTGGTCGAACTTCTCCTCGAGAAGTGCCTTGGCGACGTCGGCCTCTCCCGTCACGACGCTGACGAGCTCCTCGGAGAAGTTCTGGGACACGAGTCTTTCCACGAGCGTCGCCGTCTCGGGAGCAAGCTCCGACGGCTTCAAGACGGAGCAGTTGCCCGCGGCGAGTGCGGCGATGAAGGGCGCGACGACGAGCTGAAAAGGGTAGTTCCAGGGCGCGATGATGAGGACGACCCCTTTCGGCTCCCGCAGGATCGAGCTTCGTGCGGGAAACAGCGAGAGCGGCGTCGTGACCGGTTGCTCCTCCATCCATCCCTCGAGATGCTCGA
>DASPGQ010000022.1 GCA_035620555.1 Vicinamibacteria bacterium | reverse complement strand
GAGAGAACATCACCTACTCCCGGCCGGAAGCGACCGATGCCGAGATTCGCGAGGTCAGTCGCATCGCCCACTGCGACGAGTTCGTCGAGCGGTTTCCCGAAGGCTATGACACCGTCGTGGGTGAGAGAGGCGTCAAGCTGTCGGGCGGGCAGCGCCAGCGTATCGCCATCGCCCGCGCCATCCGTTCGGATCCCGAGATCCTCGTTCTCGACGAGGCGACGTCGAGCCTCGACAGCGAGAGCGAAGCGATGATTCAGGACGGCCTGCGGTCGCTGAGGAAGGGACGAACGACCTTCGTGATCGCGCATCGCCTGTCCACGATCGTGAGCGCAGACCAGATCCTCGTGCTCGAGGGAGGCAGGATCGTCGAGCGCGGAAGTCACGATGCCCTTCTGGCCGTCGGGGGTCGCTATCGGGAGCTCTACGATCGACAGTACCAGATCGAGATGAACCGCTTCGTCAACCCCGGCGAGGATTTCACCCCCGAGCCCGAAGTCGTCCGCCCTTCGAGCCGACGGGTCGGCTCAGCCCGCGATTTGTAACTGGGTCTATTGGAGTCCCTCGATCTGGCCTTCGACGAGATCGATGTCCTCGGCTCGGGGCCGTCGCGGAAGGCCGGGCATCCGCATGATGTCTCCGGTGAGGACCACGAGAAAGCCCGCTCCGGCGTTGATCTCGATTCCGCTCACGGTGATGTCGAAATCCTCCGGGCGCCCGAAGAGGGCCGGATCATCCGAAAGCGAGTTCTGGGTCTTGGCGATGCAGACGGGAAGCTCGGTGTAACCGAGTCTTTCGACTTCGGCGAGTTGTTTGTCCGCTTCTTTCGTGAAGACGACATCTCGAGCTCCGTACATCTTTCGTGCCACTTTGCGGACCTTCTCGGGGACCGTATCCGAGATTTGGTAGAGCGGCTCGGCGGGAGCCGATGGAACGGCGGCTTGCCGCATGACGGTGCGCGCGAGCTCGATCGCACCCTCGCCGCCCCGGGCATGGTGGTCCGACACCGCGAAAGGCACTGATAGCTCCTCACAACGCTTCCGGACGACCTCGATCTCTTCGTCGGAGTCGCTTCCGAAACGATTGAGAGCCACGACGGCCGTCTTTCCGAAATGTTGGACGTTCTCCAGGTGCTTGTCGAGGTTCGCGAGGCCGAAGCGGACCGCACCGGGGTCGGGGGTCGTCAGTCCGTCCTTGGCCTTTCCCCCGTGCATCTTGAGCGCTCGCACGGTCGACACGAGGACCACCGCCGCGGGATTCAATCCGGCGGAGCGGCATTTGATGTCGAAGAATTTCTCCCCGCCCAGGTCGAAGCCGAAACCCGCTTCGGTGACCGCCCAGTCCGCGAGGTGGAGCGCGCATCGGGTGGCGGCGACGCTGTTGCAGCCGTGCGCGATGTTGGCGAAGGGGCCGCCGTGGATGAAGGCAGGCACGCCTTCCAGCGTCTGGACGAGATTGGGCTGAAGGGCATCTCGCAGCAGTGCCAGCACCGCGCCGGAGACGTTCAGCTTCGCCGCCACGACGGGCTCTTTCCCGTAAGTGAATCCAATGAGAATGCCATCCACACGCCGTCTCAGGTCGGACTCGTTCGCCGCCAGGCACAGGATGGCCATGATCTCCGAGGCCGCGGTGATGTCGAACCCCGTCTCGCGAGGAACGCCCTGGAGCGGTCCTCCCAGACCGACCACGACCTTGCGAAGCGAACGGTCGTTCATGTCGATGACCCGTTTCCAGGTGACGCGTCGTGGGTCGATGGCGAGCGCATTGCCGAAATGCAGTTGATTGTCGAGAGCGGCGGAGAGAAGGTTGTGCGCCGAGGTGACTGCGTGGAAATCACCGGTGAAGTGCAGGTTGATCCGATCCATGGGATACACCTGGCTATAGCCGCCACCCGTGGCTCCTCCTTTCATCCCCATGCACGGTCCGAGCGAAGGCTCGCGAAGCGCCAGACAGGCCGACTCACCCAACTTCGCGAGACCCTGAGCGAGGCCGATGCTCGTCGTGGTCTTGCCCTCGCCCGCGGGCGTGGGCGTGATTGCGGAAACGAGAACCAAACGCGGGTTCTTGCTGCGTGCCGGCCGGCTCAGGATCGCCGGGTCCACTTTCGCGATATGTGGCCCGAACGGGTGCCATTCGCCAGGCTCGAGGCCTAGCTTGTCCGCGATCGTGGCGATGGGCTCGGGTGTGACCGAGCGAGAGATCTCGATGTCGCTTTTCATGAACCACCTTGAGGATTGGACGAAGGACGCATCAGAGCACGCACTTTGTCTCGGTACAGGAGAATGAGCCTGCGGGTGAGCGGGCCCGGTCGACCGCCGCCGATGGTGACACCGTCGACTCGGACGATGGGAACGATCTGGCGCGCCGAAGCGGTGATGAAGACTTCGTCGGCGGCGAGAAGCTCATCGGGTAGGAACGTCGCCTCCTCGAGCTCGAGACGGCTCTCATTCGCGATCTCGAACACCAGCTCTCGCGTGATCCCCTCGAGGATACCGGCGTCGAGCGGCGGCGTCCGGATCGCGCCCCCTTTTGCGATGAAGACGTTCGACATCGAGCCCTCCGCCACCTCGCCGGCGCTGTTCAACATGAGCGCCTCGTAGGCTCCGCGGGCGTGTGCCTGGCGGAGCGCCATCACGTTGTTCAGGAGATTCGACGATTTGATTCGAGGGCTCAGATTGCCGGGAGCGGCCCGCATGATCGTCACGAAGACGGCATCGGCTCCGTCCCGGTAGAGCGTATCGGGAAAATCGGGAAGCGGCCGGACGACGATGACCACGGTCGGTTTCGAGGTCGATCCGGCGCCGTAGTCGATGCGGCCCACACCCGCCGAAACGACGATGCGGATCTGCGACTCGGGGTTGGACGCGGCTTGCAGGGTGTCGTCGATGCGCTTCGCCAGCTCCCCGTCGTCGGTGTCGAACACGATGTCGAGCGCCGCAGCTGACTCGCGCAGCCTCTTTAGATGACGTTCCAGGAGGAACGGCCGACCGTCATAAGTCCGCACCGCCTCGTACACGCTCGCGCCGAACAAGAACCCCTGGTCCAGAGGGGAAATGAGGCGGGCCGCCTCGTCTCCTGGCATTCCGTCGACGTTCACACGAATAGACATCGTTTCCTTTACGCTCGGGCCGCAAAAACCCTTCATTATCTCCCGGTCTAGGGCTCGGAAGAAAGCGCTAAGCGCGTTCGAGCGCGATTCCCGCAGCACCCAGCATCGTGACCGACCCGATGATCTCGAACGGCCCCAGCGACTCCTCGAAGAATAGAACACCAACCAGGAGCGCGACCACCGGAGAAACGAAGGCGTAGAGCCCCGCGCGGCTAGGTCCCCAGTCGCGAAGCAGGGTCAGATAGATGGTGAAGCCGCTCACCGAGCCCCCCAGAACGAGGAAGAGCCAGCTCAGCAGGACCGGCGGGGATAGAAAGGCACGGAACGTGTCGGGCCCGATCGGCTCGAAAACGATGGCGAATACCGCCAAGCCCACTCCGCCGATGAAGCTCTCGAGACCGCCCAGGGCCAGTGTCTCGAGCTCTCGCAGTAGCGGGCGGCTGAGTATCGACCCCCAACAGTAGGCGAGCGTTCCGGTGACGATGACGATCATGGCGATCAGCTCGGGCCGCTCGCCCCCGCGGATCCTCGGCGTGAAGAGGATGAAAAGGCCAAAGACCCCCACCGCAATCGCACCCAGCTTCTGATAGGAGAACGTTTCCTCCTTGACCAGAAGCCCGATCGAGAACAGGCCCAGCGGTATCAGAGACAGGTTGACGACGGCCGAGATTCCCGAGGGGACCCACTGCATTCCCCAGAACAGCGCGCCGTAGGCGACGGTGTTCACGAGAACGGCCGCCGCCACCACGCGACCCGTTCGCCCCCGGAGCGACACCGTCTGGCCTCTCGCTCGGGCCAGGCCAATGAGCACCGTACCGGCGGCCATCAGGCGCAAAGAAGCAAACAGGAACGGTGGTACCGCGGCGACGCCGGTCTTTATCGCCATCCAGGTCAATCCCCAGATGAGGCACATGAGCAAGAAGAAAAATCGCATATTATGTCTAACCCCGAAAGGGGTTATATTAGT
>DASPGQ010000021.1 GCA_035620555.1 Vicinamibacteria bacterium | reverse complement strand
GGAGAAGCTTCGCTTCATCGAGTTCTTCTGGGCCCGTCGTGACCCGACCCCGGAAACGCCGGAGAACGAGTTCCGGCGGGAATATCTCGAACGCTACGCCTTCGTGGTGAACCGACTGAGTGCGGGCAAGCCAGGCTGGGCCACCGACCGTGGAAGGCTGTACCTCATTCTCGGGCCGCCTCACGGGATCCAGCAGAATCCGATGGGCCGCTACGGGCTCGAGCGGCCGAGCGAGATCTGGACATACAACAACCTCGACATTCCCGGCTTCCCCGCGAGCATCGACTTCGAGTTCGTCGATTTCAACGGAACGGGCAATTTCGAGCTGGTGCAGGACATCGACACCACCGCCTCGGTCTGGAACCAGTTCGGCACGGTGAACAACGCGCTCGACGCAATCGCCCAGAGGCGCCAGGTCATCGGCGAGGTCGACCCCGACACGGGTCTCGACCGGTTCCGGGACGTCGACGGCACCCGCCTGGTGATGCGAGAGTTCGACCTGCAGCAACGGGTGCAAGACGTCTTGAACACGGCCGAGAGGACGCTTCCCGAGCTGCAAGGAGAAGTGGAAGCTCGAGCGGCGTTCGGAGATCTCGGCGTGACCGCGACCGGCGGCGCGATCTGGGCGGAAGGCGCACTCGCCCGGGTTCCGGTTCAGCTCACCGTTCCCTACCGGGATTTGAGCTTTCGCGACGAGCAAGCGCGGGTTCTCTACGATCTCGACTATCTCGTGGTCGCATCCAAAGAGGACGGAACCGAAGTTGCCCGCGTCGAAGACGAGCTGACGCTCAGCGTCGAGCCCGCTCAGCAGAGAGAGCTGGGCGGCGCTCGTCTGTCGATCGAGGAAGTGCTGGAAGTCCCACCGGGAAGCTACCGGGTCGTCGCCTACGTTCGCGATCGAGTTCGCAACCACATCGGAAACGTCGAGTTTCCGCTAGACGTGATCGAGCGGCCCGCGGACACGCTCGGCCTGAGCTCGGTTTTTCTCGCGGGAGAGATCCTTCAAGGTGTGGTCGGTGAGTCCCGTCCCTTTCAGTTCGGGGCCGTTCGGGTGATACCCGCGCCGGAGCCAAGCTTCACGTCGGACGACACCCTGAAGCTCTACGTCGAGGCCTACGGCGCGAGAGCCGCCGAGGACGGAAGAAAGCGCCTTCGAGTGGATTTCTTCGTCATGCGCGATGGACGACTCGCGTTGGGAGTGCCGGCGACGTTCCTTCGTCCCGAAGCCGAGCCCGTCGGAATCACGGGTCAGATACCGCTTCGAAAATGTGAGCCGGGGGATTACGTGATCCGGGTCCGGGTGACCGACGAGAGCTCGGGCGCCCGGGCGGAGTCGGAGACCCCATTCACCGTGATGGTCGGTCAATCAGCCCCGTAGCGCAAGAACGCCGCACGGTTTCTCTTTTCGCGCTCATCAAGACGGGTGAAGCGCGAGGGTGATTCGGAGCGCCTCGTCGACGTCTCTCAGTTCACGCACGCTCAGCCGTCCAATTCGTCGCCGGAGGCGCTTCTTCTCGATCGAGCGAAGTTGATCGCCCAAGGCGCGAGCGTTCTTGTCCTGGACAGTGACGAGCGCCTCACCCGGGTAGAGCGATGACGTGTTGCTCGTCAAGGGCAACACCACCACCCGCGAGCCGTGCGTGTTGCACGAATCATTGGAAACGATGACAGCCGGCCTCGTCTTGCGGATTTCCGTGCCTAACGCCGGGTCGAGCGCCACCCAGTAGACGTCTCCCCGACGCGGAGGCTTTACTCTGGCCAATCCTCGGTCTCGGTGACTTGCCACTCGTCCGTGAACCGACGCCGCCACGTTTCCCGGCTCGCTCTTTGGTACGCCGCATCCAGCGTCTTACTGTCGGGGTACAAGTGGGCTCGAACGGCATCGTTGATGAACGCGCTGATCCGCTTCGGCGGAAGCTCGTTCTTGAGCCGCTCGTACAGATCCTCGTCCATGGTGATATTCAAACGAACGGTCGCCATCCGTTACCTCTATGCTGTATTTTATACATCTTTAGGCTGTGGTCAACTTACGGCACGAGTCACTGGCCGAGAAGGTATCTTCGCGCGTAACCGGTGGGCCGTGCGGCAACGCCTGCGGCAGTGTCCCGCCAGTCGTCCTGGTCGAACTCCGCGGTGAAGGCGTCGAGGTCCCGGGCGTAGCTTTCGAGCAATCCAACCTTGATGTGGTCCGGCACGAACGCGAACTCGAGGCTGTTTTGCCCGAGCTCTACGACCTCATCCCAGCTCAAGTTGAACTCGGTGACGGCGGTGAAGAGCTCGTCGGTCATGTTCGAGTCCCACATCCCTCGATCGTCGGTGGAAAGGCAGACGGGCACACCGAGCCTCAATAGCTCGGGAAAGGGGTGGAGCGAGACCTCGGGCGTGTAAGCGAGAAGGTGGTTGCTCACCAGGCTCACCTCGACCGCGAACTTCCCCGTTCTCATGAGAAGAAGAGTGTCGGGATCGGTGACCAGGTTCGTGCCATGGCCGATCCGGTCGGCGCCGAGAAGGAGCGTATCGCGAACGTGCTGGTTGGGCTCGTCGACCTCACCTCCGTGGATCGCGAGACCGATTCGCGGATACCGGCGCCGCATCTCACGGAACACGTCGAGAAACCGGAGAGGGTAGCCCTTGTCGTTGTCCTCCCGGCCCACGAGGTTCACGCTGACCCAGAGGTCACGATGACGATCGATGAAAGCGTAGCTCTCTTCCACCATGTGTTCGGCCTGAGGGCTGAACCGAAGCACGTTGGTCTGGAATCGAACCATGACTCCGGTCGCGAGAGCGTCCGGGCGCCCGAGCCGCTCGACGAGAACCTCATGAAACTCGTCGGGGGTAAGCCGTCGGTCGCCCACCATGCGGGAGAAGGGGCTGATTTGAAACTCCACATAGCGAACGCCTTCCGCGGCGAAGAGCTTCATGTTCTCGACCGCCGCCTCGGCGAGGACGCGCGCCTGATCGAGGACGCCTCCGATCCGCGGCCAGATGTTCTCGAAGAACTCCTCGCGCGCCTCGTTGGGTCCATCGATGCGTATCGACGACATCCAGGCTTGCCTCTGGTCCTCGGCAAGCTCGGCCAGAGGCTCGTACTCCTCCCGGCAGCACGAAGAAAGAGAGCTCCACTCGGATCCATGCATCGTGTGGAAATATAGAAGAGGCGCGGTGCATGCTGGTGTGCATTCGTTCACCCGCACCCTGGTGAAGAACGTCTGCCCCCCGCTCAGGGTGTCCTCGTTCGCGAGCCTCCACCAGAGCTCGGAAAAGCCCGCACCTCCGAGGTGGTTGTGGAGATCGCCCCCCTTGGGAAGCGCGTAGAGGATCGAATAGAGCTCCGCGGGGGTCGCCTCGCGCTTCATCGTCTCGAACCTCTCGGAGAACGACTCCGCCGATGAGAGACCCGCGGCGCCGAGGCCCAGAGTCATCGCGAGAGCTCGAACGAGCCCCTTCACCGTCCTCTCCAACGCGGCGGTCGCTTCTCGCGGAACGCGCGGACTCCTTCTTTCGCATCCTCGGAACGGAGCGCGGCGACGACGGCGGGCAGGCGCATGCTTTGTGCATCGGCCGGTGAGAGCGCACTCGTGCGTCTCACCGATTGTTTGATCGCGCGCACCGAAAGGGGCGCGCAGGCGAGGATGTCGGCGATCCAGCGATCGACGGCCGAGTCGAGCTCCGGCCTCGGGACCACCTCGTTCACGAGCCCGACGCGAAAGGCTTCGGCCGCATCGATGCGCTTTCCCGTGAGCAGCATTCCCAACGCCCATTTTTCCGGGACCTGACGGGAAAGAAGGACCATGCCGCCGTCGAGAGGCATCCGCCCCACCCTGGGCTCGGGGAACCCGAACTGCGCTTCGTCGCACGCCACGACGATGTCGCATCCGAGCACCATCTCGAAGCCGCCTCCGAGCGCATAGCCGTTCACTCGCGCCACCACCGGAACGTCCAGGGTCGTGCGCAGCGCGATTCCCCCGAAGCCTCCGGGTCTCGGCCGCGCCCAGTACTCGAGGCCGGAGGCGGGCTCGTCGGAGGAAGTGCTCTTCATGTCGGCTCCGACCGAGAACGCTTTTTCTCCCGCCCCGGTGAGAACCACGACCCGGGCCTCCGGCTCGTCCTCGATCTCCCGCCATATTTCTTGAAGCATGCGCTCGGTGGCGGAATCGATCGCGTTCAAGACCTCGGGTCTTTCGATCGTCACGCGCGCCACGTAGTCGTGGAGCTCATAGCGGACGCTCACGCGACGACTCCCCGGCGGCGAAGCTCTTCGATTCGGCCCGCGTCATAGCCGATCTCATTAAGGATGTCGTCCGAATGTTCTCCGAGGTGCGGCGGAGGATGGCGAAGGCCGAACGGCACCTCCGAGAGATGAATCGGCGCCCCTACCATGCGGATGGGCTCCGGCCTTCCATCACTCGTCTCGACGAGCATCCCGTTCTCCGAGGTCTGGCGATCCTCGAGGGCTTCGGCCAGAGTGCGCACCGGCGCGCACAACAGATCCTGTTCCTCGAGCTTCTCGATCCAGTGTGCCGTCGATTCCTCACGAAATCGGTCGCGAAAGGTCGCCTGGAGCTCGGCGCGGTGCTCGCGCAGGCCCTCCATCGTCTGGAAACGCTCCTCCCGGGAAAGGTCGTCGATCTCGAGCGCCGCGCAAATATCGCGAAGAGGATGTTCTTTGAAAGCTCCCACGAGGACCACGGCTCCGTCCCCGGTCTCGAAGACGCCGCTCAGCGGCATCGCCGCCCAATTGAGAGGCTCCTTCCGCATCAGCCACATCGAGACTTCTTGCGTCTGCATCGCGAGCATGGAGTCGTAGAGGGACACGTCGACCATCTGACCTCGGCCGGTCTTCTGGCGATGGAGCAGGGCGAGCAGGATTCCCTGGACGAGATGCATCGCCGCCGAGTAGTCAGCGAGGGCCGTGGCGTAGATCGCGAGGGGATGCTCGGGGGCCGCCTTGCGCGCCATGACCCCCGTCATCGCCTGGGCGAGGACGTCCTGGCCTCCCTTGTGCGCGTAGGGTCCGGTTCTCCCGAAGCCGGTTCCGAAAGCGAAGATGATGCGCGGGTTGATGTCGCGAAGAGCCGGGTAGCCGAGTCCCATCCTGTCCATGACGTCGGGACGGAAGTTGTTCACGACGACGTCAGCGGACTTCACGAGCTCCTTTACGATGTCTCGTCCCTCCTCCTGCTTGAGGTTGAGAGCGATGCTGCGTTTGTTGCGGTTCAGGCTGCAGAAGACGGGGTTGTCGAGCCCCGCGCGGTCGGGGATCGACCACCGCGATAGATCGCCTTGACCGGGACGCTCGATCTTGACGACGTCGGCTCCGAAGTCGGCGAGAAGCTGGGTGGCACAGGGGCCGAGCATGACCTGGGTCAGGTCGATGACCCTGACGCCCGAGAGTGGAAGCTCGCTCATGTCTGCTGTCGCATCTCGCGCACCGTCGCGTTCGAGGAGGGGACGTCGCCCGGGTCCGCGCCGCGCTCCCGCAGCTTCTTTTGCAGCCGGGCGACGTCGATTGAACGGACGACGACTCCTCGATCGAGCGCCATGGCGGCGGCGATCCCCGCTGCTTCTCCCATCGCCATGCAGGGTGGGATCTCGCGCGAAGTGCGCTGGGCGACGCTCGTCGCCGAGTAGTGGCGGCCGGCCACGAGGAGCTGATCCACGCGCTTGGGAACCAGTGCGCGGTACGGGGTGTAGTAATCGCGTCCTCGGGCGACGCTGTCGGGGAAGTGAACCCGGTCCTGAACGTCCTCTTTGGTCACGACGTACTCGCCCTCGAGAAGTCGGGTCTGGCGAACCCCGATCTGGGGAGCGAGATCGACGAGGTAGCTCTTCTCGAACCCGGGCCAGTTGTTTGTCACGAATGCGCAGAGCTCGTCGATGCGCCGCCGGCCCTCGAGCTGGGCTTTGGTGAGGTCCTCGACTTTGGCGCCGTCATAACCCCGCATGTGTGGGCAGTTGCACCACACGATACCGGGGAGGGGCGTTTTGAGCCACCATTTGTCCCACGAGCCACCGAGGATCTCCTTGGCCCTCTTGTCCACTTCGAGAAATCGCTCGGGCTGCTCGTACTCGAACTTGTCGGCGGTCTCGAAGTCGACTCCGCCCAACCGAAAGACCGTGGTGAGAAAATAGGAGCCCGACTGGTACGGCGCCCCCGCGCGCGCCGCGACCACGAGATCCCCGCTGCAATCGATCACCACGTCGGCCCGTATCGCCTGGAGGTCGTCGTTCGTCTCGCATACGATCCCGCGCATGCGATCGGCTTCCATGAGAGGGGAGGAGAACCACGAGTGAAGCCGGAGATGGATACCGTGATCCTTTACCAAGTCCTCCGAGGCTCGCTTCCACCCCTCGGGATCGAATGCCGTCGAGTAGCAGACGGGGGCCGGTTTGGTGCGCGCGTAGTAATCATAGAGGCCCCAGCGAGCCCACCTGCGGTACATGGAAGGGTCGGCGCGCCGGTCTTCTTCCGGAGGGAAGACCGCGAGCTTCATCGCCGCCATCCGATCGATCATCTCCTGCGCGATGCCCTTCACCGTGATCTCGGATCCGTTGCACATGTCGTCGAGGACGAGCACCATCGCGCCGGACGCAAGTCCACCGAGCTGCGCGTAACGTTCCACGAGGACCACGCTAGCGCCCTCGCGTGCCGCGGCCACCGATGCCGCGAGCCCCGCGGGCCCTCCTCCCACCACGACGACGTCAGTCTCGGTGACGAGCCGGGCGTTTCGCGGTATCTCCATGATGGTGATCCTAACCCTTTCAGGCCTCTCCCGGGGACCATTTCACCAGACGGCGCTCGAGAAACGAGACCAGGGACGTGAAGAGGACGGAGAAAACGCAGGCGGCGGTGATCGAAGCGTAGAGCAGGCCGGTGTCGAAGTTGTAGGTGGCCTGGATGATGAGCGCCCCGATGCCCTCGGTCGCGCCGATCCATTCGCCCACGATGGCCCCGATCACCGAGGCGCTGGCCGCGATCTTGAGCGCGGCGAACAGATAGGGAAGCGAGTTGTAGATCCGAAGCTTCCAGAAGATCTCGGCTTTGGTCGCCGAGAGCACCCTCATCAGCTCGAGCGCCTGGGGATTGACCGACGACAGGCCCCGCACCATGTTGACCAGAGTGGGAAAGAAGCAAATGAGCGCGGCGATCACTACCTTGGGGGTCATGTCGTTTCCAAGGAGCAGCACCAGGATGGGGGCGATGGCGACGATGGGAATGGAACGGATGATGATCGCGAGAGGGAAGAAAGCCTCTTCGATCGTCTTCTGGTGGACGAAGACGGTCGCGACGGCGATCGACAGAACGTTGCCCAGAAGAAAGCCGAGCAAGCTTTCGACCGCCGTGGGGACGAGGTTCCTCATGATGGTGCCGAAGTCACCCTCGAGGGTTCGAGCGACGTGGAACGGCGAAGGAACGATATACTCCGGGACGTCGAACAGAACCACGACGATCGCCCAGAGCGCGATCAACCCGCTAAACGCCGCGACCGGCAGGAGTCGACGCCGGGTTCGAGAAGTCATCCACAAGTCTCCAACAGGGCTCGCAACTCGGCCGCTTGTTTGACGAACGCCTCCGACTCCCGAAGGGCCAGCGCCCGGTCCTGGGGGAGATTCGGGGTTACCAATTCGCGAACGCGGCCCGGATGTGCCGCGAGCAGGAGCACGCGCTGCCCCAGGTAGAGGGCCTCGGGTATGCTGTGGGTGACGAAAAGGATCGTCGTTCCCGTCTCCCGCCAGATGCGCAGCAGCTCGTCGTTCAGGCGGTCGCGCGTGATCTCGTCGAGGGCGCCGAAGGGCTCGTCCATCAGCAGGATCTTCGGGCCGGTGACGAGGGCTCGGGCTATCGATACGCGCTGACGCATTCCACCCGAAAGCTCGTGCGGATAGGCACGGTGCCACTCGGAAAGACCCACGAGCTCGAGAAGCGCCTCGGGACTCTGAGCGCCGGACGAGAGGCGAGCGCCGTCCCCGATCTCGCGGGGTAGCTCGACGTTCTCGCGAACCGTGCGCCAGGGGAGGAGAGCCGCGTCCTGAAAAACGAAACCGAGCTCGCGCCCTCGCCGCGCCTCGGCGGGGGTTCGCCCGAACAGGGAGACCGTTCCCGAGGAGGGCTCGACGAGGTCGGCGACCACTCGAAGAAGCGTGGACTTTCCGCATCCCGAGGGGCCGAGAATCGAAAGGAAACCACCGCGTTCGAGAGAGAAGCTCACGTCCCTCAGCGCCTCGGTCTCGCCTCGATCCGACGAGAAGCGCACCGAGACGCCTTCGAGAAAGGCCCGCTCGGTTGGGTTCACCGCGCCCCCAGACGAGGCCGGGCGTCCCTCGTCGCTTCGAGCAGAGAAAGGGTCATCACGTCGTCGACGGAAGGGACGCGATTCGTGAACTGGTCGAGCTCGGCATAGGTGTCGATCTGGGCTTGCCAGGGGTCCGGATTCATCGTTGCCCAGCCTCGCTCCGCCGTCTCCTTCGTGAACACATAGCCGAGAAGCTCCCGCGCCGACTCGAGCTCGTCCTCGTAGCGAAGAATCGGGTACTCCTCGACGAGAAGCTCCACGGCCCGCTCCGCTTCTCGATAGGCAAGCTCCCAACCGCGGCCGGCGCCTCGCAAAAAGGCTTCCAGTACGCTCGGCCTCGTCGCGATGGTCTCGACGGTCGCATAGTACGGCATGGCGTAGAGCCGGATGCCCTGGTCCCAGAGGCGCATGACGACCCGATCCGGCCCGAGGGGCTTGAGGGCGGTCACGTTCGTGGTCCAGCCGGTGACGACGTCCA